>DASVHT010000046.1:0-1560 GCA_036382455.1 Dermatophilaceae bacterium | reverse complement strand
GCGGCTCTCGCACGGCGACATCGTCAGGTGGCACTCCCACCTGCTGGAGACCGCGACGTGGGGGATGGGCGCGATCGGGTCGGACGGGTACGGGCGGAAGCGAGCGATATTGCATCAAACGCAACATGCCCACACTTCCCCGGCCCTCGCGATGGGGGAGGGGGGTACGCCAGGGGCTGTCGCGCACCCGGTGGACCGCAAGACCGACGTGGCGACTTGGGCCGACTCCATCTTGCTTGTGTGCGCGTACGATCCGCTCCTGTGAGGACATTCCGGACCTCCATGCGGGCCTGATAGCGCTTCCGCAATGCTTGTGCCCAGGACCGGATGAAGAGGGGATGGGGCACGATGCTGATCGCCGAGAAGCTGGCACTGGTCGCCTTCGAGCCCGAGACGGGCCATCCCGACCAGCTGACCAACACCAATTACAGCGGGGCCGGGATCGCGGTGCTGCTCACGGCCGAGCTGGCGCTGCGGGGCGCTGTCGCTGTCGTGGGCTCGTCGATCACCGTTGCGGAGCAGCGGGTCGACGACCCGCTGCTCGAGAGAGTCCGCTTGGCCCTGGCACAGCACCCGGACACGGACTTGGCCCAGCAGGTGCGCCGCATGAGCCTGGCCATCGGTGGCGCGTGGCACGAGATCCTGGGCCGCTTGGAGCAGGACGGTCTCATCAGGGAGGTCGAGCCCCGACGCCCGCCGCTTCACAGGGCCCGGTACGACGTCGACCGGGCGGCACGTGACAGCGTGCTCGCCGAGATCGACCGAGCCGCCCGGCACGACCCCGCCGACGCTGCCACCGAGTGCCTCATCTTGGTACTCGTTCCCGCGAATTTGAGAAAGCAGGGCGTTCCCGACAAGCTCATCCGAAAATCAGTCCGGTCACGCATCCGGGCGGACGCGGATCCGGCCATCGTGGGTGACTCGGCCGCCGCCATCGTGCACGGGTTCCGGCACCACATGGCCCGGTTCGTGACCCGGGACCCGCGCTGACTACGCCGAAGAGCGCGACCAGAGTGCGCCACATAATTTGCTCTCCTGCTTCTTCCGTGGCACACCTGACGGCCTGCATCGGCTGCGTTCCACGCTGTGACCCGGGCGATGCGTTATAGACCCATCTTCCGCCCGTACGCATGTACTGGATGGTTCCTTGAGTCAAGTTGAACTACACGCCCATTAACCCGTCCTCTCACCCGCTGGCGGCTGTAGTGACCTGGAGTTCGCACGCCGATATCGAAGTCAGCTCACGGCCGGCGGCCGACCATATCCAGAAGTCTCAGTTGGTCGCTCGAATCGAGGAATGCTTGGAACCTGTGGATGTGAAATCTCGGGTTGAGGCGCCTGGAGGGCGTACCTTCCCGATGTCCCGTCAGGTTCCTCAAGCAAGGCCGGCGAGCCAACGCCGGTCGGGAAGGTACGCCCGTGCTCACGGTAGTTGCTCAGGAAGGATCGGAGAAGTCCGCGGCTGGTTCGTCGGGGTCGTTGTTGGATGAGTTGGTCCGAGACGGTGCCCGGCAGATGCTGACGGCGGCGTTGCAGGCCGAGGTCGCCGCGTACATCGAG
>DASVHT010000045.1:0-3379 GCA_036382455.1 Dermatophilaceae bacterium | reverse complement strand
CGGCAACGGCGGCTACCTGCACGTGATCAACGACACCGGCGGGCCCGCTGTGGCGGCGACGGGCGTCGTGCCCGTCTCGGTCGTGCAGTACCCGTAACGCCTCGGTTCGCGACGCACAACTGAACAGCACATGACTGACCTAGGAGCGTGTGTCCGTAATGCCAAACCGACAGGGGAGTCGCTCGACGCGCTCCACCATGAGGGTCCAAAGTCCCAGAAGTTGGGGCAGCCGCTCCCTGGAAGCCGGATTCTGAGCTTCTTCCTCCACAAGTGATCATGAATGTTGTTTCCGACCCACGCGCCTAAGCTTGCGATTAAACCCAGCTATGCGGCCTTCTTGATCGCTGGGTATCGGGTTCGTCGCTCACGGCGGGTGCCCTTTGGGCGTCCGGGGCCGGGCGTTCGAGATTTTGGTGGACTGGCCGGCGTGCCCAGTGTCGGGGCAAGTCGACGAAATCCCCTTCGGACGCGGGCGGGGGTAAGTCGGCCGGGTTTGCGTCGTCGTTCCCAGGGCAGCCGGAGGTCGTCGACGAGGCCTCTGGCGAGGCGGAGCTGGGTGTAGGCGGCGACGACGAGCCAGGTCCAGCGGTCGGCTTGTTCGGGGGTGCGCAGTGCGGGTGCGGTCCAGCCCAGGGTGTTCTTGACGAACCGGAAGGTGTGTTCGATGTCGAAGCGTCGCAGGTAGGCCCGCCAGCAGATGTCGAGGTCGAAGCCGGGTCCTGCGGCCCACAGCCACAGCGTCTTCTTGGTCCCGCTGGTGGGTTTGGGCAGGTGCTGCACATCGACCCGGATCACGGTGCCGGCCACGATCGGCGACTGGTCGTGGTCGGCCCAGTGTCCGCGGTGGCCGAGTTTGGGGTGCAGGCCGTGCCAGGCTGAGACCTTGACGGTGCCGTACCGGCTGTCGGTGGTGGTCGACTCGACGTCGGGGGTGGGCCAGGTGTTTGGGTCGGCGCAGCCGCGCCGGTGGCCGTGGCGGCGGGGCCGCCCAATAGCACCTGCGGTGGTGGGGGTGGGGTCGGTGTAGAAGACCCGGTCGTCGCGGATCGGCGACTACGATATTGGCGCGGACGTCGGCGAGTTCGTGGGTGAGTGCGATCGCGTCGTAGCCGGCGTCGAAGCAGAACACCGGCGTCGTGGCGCTCTGACCAAGGCGGGTGACCAGGTCACGGACCTGGGAGACGGTCAGGTCGGTGGCATCGGCCTTGGGTGGGATCCGGCGGGCGTCCATGGGTGCTGTCCAGGAGTTGTTCGCCCAGTCCAGCTGGGTGATCCAGGAGTAGGACCAGCCGGCCACGATCGGTTTCCCGGCCGAGTGCTTGGACGCGGAGTAGTAGAAGCCCCGCTCGGGGCTGGTCTCGGCGTCACAACGGGCCCAGGTCGAGGCGTCCACGGCGAACACCAGCGGCCAGTCCCGTGGGCGGTGTTCGGCCAACAGGTCACGCATCGCCTTGGCGTCAACCCCGCCGCGGGCGAGCGCCTTGTACAGGCTGCCGTGACTACGACGGAAGATCGGCTCCAGACTCAACACGGGCACCGAGGCGACCGGCGCCGGTGCGCATAGCGCCGCGTCGCACAGCTCGAACGTCGCGTCGGCCCAGCGGGTCAGGCATCGGTAGAAGCCCGTGCGGAAGCGCCGTAGCCGCGTGGCGTCACGTGCCGCATCATGTGGTCCGTGTTGGTCCGTTTCCATCGTCTCTCCCAGTGTCCGATAGTACTATTACTATCGGACACTGGGACTGGCAGAATCACTTCGACACACCGAAAGGAACACACAATGGCGCGATCCACCGCAGAGCGACTAGCCGACTACCAGCGCCGTTACCGCAACCTCGCCGCCCAGCTCGCCGACATCGGCTACATCGCTGCCGGCAGCCTCGCCCAGCGGCACAACCGCTGCGGCAAACCGAACTGCCGCTGCCACGGCGACCCGCCCCAGCTCCATGGCCCGTACTGGCAGTGGACCGCCAAGGTCGACGGCAAGACCGTCAACCGACGGCTCACCCAACGCGAGGCCGGGCTCTACCAGGAATGGATCGACAACGACCGACGCCAACGCGCCATCATCGCCAAGATGCGAGAAGTAGCCGCCACGGCCACCGAACTCCTGCTCAAAGAGAACCCACGACCGGAGCCCTGAGGTTTAATCGCAAGCTAAGTACCGCGACCTTGTCGGGTCCGGCGCGACCTGGTCGACGGAAGCCGCTGCGGCAGGCCTTCCGGTATCACTGGAGACCCGACAGCAGGCGCCCTCACGTGCTAACAGGCGCGGGGAGGCCCTGCGCAATCTGTCGGTGGGGCAGATTGTTTCGGGCCCGGTGAAGAACCTCACGCATTTTGGTGCGTTCGTCGATCTTGGCGACGTGGACGGGTTGATTCACATCTCACAGCTCGCCGGTCACAGAGTCGATCACCCGTCAGAGGTCGTAAGCGTCGGCGAAACGATAACGGTGATGGTCATCGAGGTCGACATCGAGCGCGAGCGGGTATCACTCTCGCTGAAGGCGGTCCCCACGTAACCGGTCCCTCTCAGATCGCGGCGAAGGTCCGCCGAACGGCATCCTGTGGGTTCACGGTCATGCTTTACAACGCGAGCCCGGTCGGAGCGAGGCTCCCCAGCCGTTGTGGCCTTGACCCTCGTCACCCGACATGCGTGACGCACCACCGGGCAAACCACTCTCCCGGAAGGCGCCTCGATCGAGAGGGCATTGCGTCGCCACAAAGGTCCTTTGATCGACGCCTCACGATCACCGACACAACCTTGAAAGCCGGCTTCTGCATAACAACCATGAGATTGAGTCCCGATAGCCGAACCACTGCGGTTCTCTTCGAAACATGTGGTCTGTATGTGGCACTGGGCCAGCCGTTGTCCGTATGGCCCGCCCTCAGCATTCACCGGGACCCGGGCGTCGAACGGACAGCCAACTCCCCTCCGCGCCGGGCGCAGGGTCGTGGACACCCGACCGATCGAGCAGCGTCAACGAGACGGTGAGCTACCCGGCGCGCGCGTCATTGAGAGATGCATCCTCTTGTGACGGTTGGATCCCACCAGCCCTGAGCACATCCCTGAGATGACCGATGCCAGCCAGCGCATCTTCATCGTCTGCGATGAGGGCTTCAGCTCCAGCCGGCGGCGGCAACGCTGCGCCAACGCGGCCTTGGACGGGCCAGCGACCTCGTCGGCCTTGCGGGGCAGCCGGCACGCTGGCATGGATGAAGTCACGGTTGTGGGCCGTGCCTGCTGGAACCGTGATGTGAAAAGCATCCAAAGCTTCGAAATCGAAAGAGCGTGCAACATCTCGTGCAACATCTCATGGCGAATCGGGGTATCTGGCGGTCATTCAGGGTCACCCGCAGACATTGCGCACGCAGGCCGGAA
>DASVHT010000044.1:0-17836 GCA_036382455.1 Dermatophilaceae bacterium | reverse complement strand
GCGTGCGCTGTTCGCGGCGACCGTTGCGCGCCCCGGCGAGCATGCGACCCTGGCGGCATACGGCCCCATGGTCAAGGTCTGCCTGGATGCTGCCACGGCGGCTGCCGAGGAGGGCAAGTCGATCGAGGTCATCGACCTGCGTTCGCTGTCGCCGCTGGACCTCGACGCCCTGGCGACATCGGTGGAGAAGACCGGTCGGCTGGTCGTCGCCCACGAGGCACCGACGTTCCTCGGCATGGGCAGTGAGATCGCCGCGGCCATCTCGCAACGCTGTTTCTACCACCTCGAGTCCCCGGTGATCCGGGTCGGCGGCTACAACCTGCCCTACCCGCCGAGCAGGCTCGAGGAAGAGTTCCTGCCCGACCTGGACCGCGTGCTCGACGGCGTCGACCGCGCGCTCGCCTACTGATACGGAAGGGACGAAAACCCCATGGCTGTAAGGCATTTCAAGCTGCCAGACCCAGGCGAAGGACTCGTCGAGGCCGAGATCGTCACGTGGAAGGTCAAGGTCGGCGACACCGTCAAGGTCAATGACGTCATCGTGGAGATCGAGACGGCCAAGTCCCTGGTCGAGCTCCCAGTGCCGTATGCCGGCACGGTCACCGAGCTTCTCGTGGCCGAGGGCGAGACCGTGGCGGTTGGCTCCCCGATCATCGCGGTTGACGACGGGCTCGGCGGTGAGGCAGCGCCACCGGTGGCTTCACCGGTCGCTTCAGCAGCGGCGACTCCAGCGGCGGCAGGTGATGACGAGGAGATCGAGGCCGGCAAGATCGGCGGCGCGGCCCCTGGCGGCCGGGTCGCGGTTCTGGTCGGTTACGGCCCGCGGATGACCGAGGCCAAACGTCGCCCACGCAAGGGGCACGGCTCTCCTTCCGCGGCAACACCAGCAACCGCCCAGGTCAACCAGGCTTTCGCGCCCGAGCCCACTGCCCTCGAACACGTCGCCACCGAACCAGCTGCCTCCGAAACAGATGTCCATGAAACCGTTGTGGCACAGCCGATTTCGGTGCCTTCAGCTGGTGGAGGCAGAGCACTGGCGAAGCCGCCGGTGCGCAAGCTCGCCAAGGACCTTGGCCTCGACCTCTCACAGGTCCACGGCTCCGGCAAGGGTGGCATCGTCACCCGAGCCGACCTCGAGTCGTACGCAGCGGAAGACCACGTCGCGGAGTCGGGGGCCGGCCGCGTCGCAGGCGCCGCGGCATACAAGGCACCTGTGTTCGCGACGAGCGGCGAGCGCGAGATGCGCGTCCCGATCAAGGGCGTGCTCAAGGTGATGGCCCAGGCCATGGTCGGCTCGGCGTTCACTGCGCCCCATGTCACAGAGTTCGTCACCGTCGACGTCACGCGCACGATGAGGCTGGTCGACCGGCTCAGGGACCAGCGTGAGTTCCAGGACGTCAAGGTGAGTCCGCTGCTGGTCGTGGCCAAGGCGCTGATCATCGCCAGCCGCCGCAACCCCGGGGTCAACGCCACGTGGGACGAGGCCGCCCAGGAGATCGTCGTCAAGAACTACGTCAACCTCGGCATCGCCGCGGCGACCCCACGCGGGCTGATGGTGCCCAACATCAAGGATGCCGACCAGATGTCGCTGCGGCAGCTGGCCGACGCGATGGCCAACCTGGTGTCGACGGCGCGCGAGGGCAGGACCCAGCCGGCCGAGATGTCCGGTGGGTCGATCACGATCACCAACGTCGGGGTCTTCGGCGTCGACACGGGCACTCCGATCATCAACCCGGGCGAGGCGGCGATCCTGTGCTTCGGTGTCGTCCGGCAGATGCCTTGGGTGGTCAAGGGCAGGATCAAGGTTCGCTGGGTCACCCAGCTGGGTGTGTCCTTCGACCACCGGATGGTCGACGGCGAGCTGGGCTCACGGTTCCTGGCCGACGTTGCGGCCGTCCTTCACGACCCAGGCCAGGCGCTCGTCTGGGGCTGAGCGCAGCCTTCTTAGGGCCGGGTCTGGCGGGCGATAAAGGCGGCCATTCCGGGGACTGTGTAGGCAACGTGACCGTGCTCAGGGGCATAGATGAGGCCCTTCTTGATCAGGGTGTCCCTGATCGGCCCGACGCCGGTGGGGTTCTTTCCAAGCCTGGCCGCAACCTGGCTCGACCGGCTCGGCCCGTCGCCGTCGGTGGCCATCGCCTCGAGATAGGCCCTTTGCCCGGGTGTGGCTCGTTCCCATCGCGTTCGGTAGAACCCGGCGTCCAGATGAGCTTGTCCTGACGCGGCCCCGACCCGGGCATCGTCATACGTCAGCGTCGCGCCCTCCGCGGCGTTCCATGTCGCCTGGCCGTACTCCTGCAGGAAGTAGGGGTAGCCGCGCGTCCTGCTCACCACGTAGGCGACCGCGGCGTCATCCCAGGACACGCCCTCCCCGGCGGCCGGTCGGGTCAACGCCTCCTGGGCGGCGTCGTTGCCCAGCTGGCTGATCTCCTGGTAGGCGTAGAGGCGCTCGGCGTAGCTCTTGGCCTCGGACAGCAACCTGGGCAGGTTGGGAAGGCCGGCGAGCGCAAGCAGGAATGGCCAGTTCCGTTGGCCTGCCTTGTGGCTGATGGAGCAGAGGGCTTTCAGCTCGTCCCGGGTCAGGTCCTGGGCTTCGTCGATGAGCAGGGCGAGTCCGCGGCTCTGCTCCTGTGCCGCGTCCGCGAGGTCCTTGATCAGCTCGCTCAGGTCCGTCTCGAGCTCCCCGGAGTCGCCACGACCCGCTGCCGGGGCGACATCGAGCCCGAAGGACCAGATCCCGGCAGAGTCGACCTTGACGCTGAACGTCTTGAACGTGGCCAGCGCCTTCTTGAGCTTGTCCCCTGCCCTTGGCCGGACGAGCTCGCGGACCACGGGGTAGAGCGACCGGGCCAGAGTGTCACGAAAGGGGCTCCCCGAGTTGGCCTCGATGATGACCGTCAGCCAGCTGCGGTCCTGGGCCATCTCGTGGAACTCTCCGAGCAGGACGGTCTTTCCCACGCCACGCAGGCCGTGCAGGACCACGGATCGGGTGGGTCGGGCATTCTCGATCCGCTCCAGCGCGACGCCCCAGCCCTGCAGCTCTTCGTCGCGTCCTACCAGAGCCGTCGGGCGCAGGCCTGCTCCGGGAGAGTAGGGATTGGTCCGCTCGTCCATGCCGTGAAACTTACCAAGGTCTTGGACGACTTAACAGATCGATAGAGTCCGATAGACAAAGGTAAGACCGCTGTGCCGAGGGGTGAGCGCGCCCTCCGGAGGCCTCAGTGGGAGAGGCCCGGAGGTGCGGCCTCAGCCTCTGCCGCCAGCAGAGCGTCGGCTGCGTCGGCCGCGTCCGACTTGCCACGGCTCTCGTAGGCCGAACCGCTGCGGAGCTCGACGTGCGGCAGGAACCACACGACGATGAACGCGAGGACCATGACTCCGGAGCCGATCAGGAAGACGAGGTCCATGGCCTGGGAGAAGCCGATCAGGAACGGCTTGGCCAGCCGGGGGTCAAGCTGCTGGATGAACGAGGAGTCGCTCAACGGGTTGAGCGACCCGCCCCCGCCCCCGCCGGTCTGAGCCTGCTGCAGGCTGTGGATGAACTCGGTGTTGGCGTGGGCGTTGCCGGTCGGGGACTGAGGGTTCTTCAGAGCTGCCTGGAACTCGGCGGTCGGGGCAACCTTGGCGAAGGCGGTCTGGATCCGGTCCGGCACGACCGAGAACAGGATGGAGAGGAAGACGGCAACTCCGAGGGTGCCGCCGATCTGACGGGTGAACGTCGCCGACGAGGTGGCCACGCCGATGTCGCGCGGGGAGACGGCGTTCTGCACGGCGAGGGTGAGCGGCTGCATGTTGAACCCGAGCCCAAGGCCGAAGAACAGCATGACGATCATCGTCCGCCAGAGCGCAGTGTCGGCCCCGACATAGTGGAACCCGAAGAGTGAGGCGACGAGCAGGCCGCAGCCGATGATCGGGAAATGCCGGTAGCGGCCCGTCCTGGAGATCAGCTGGCCCGAGATGATCGAGCCGCTCATCATGCCCAAGGTCATCGGGAGCAACATCAAACCGGCCATGGTCGGCGTCGCGCCCTTGACGATCTGCAGGTAGAGCGGCAGCGAGGCCAGCCCACCGAACATACCCATGCCCAGGACCACCGAGGCGATTGATGCGACGCCGACGGTCTTGTTCCTGAACAGACTGATCGGGAGCAGCGCCTCGGCGCCCATCGCGCGCTCGACCAGGAAGAACGCGACCAGGCCGACCAGACCCACGCCGTAGCAGGAAAGCGACCGACCGGAGCCCCATCCCCACTCGCGACCCTGCTCGGCGACCAGCAGCAACGGAACGAGCCCAACGGTCAGCGCGGCAGCGCCGCCGAAGTCGATGCGGTGGTCCAGTCGGGTGTGACGCAGGTGCAGTGTGCGGTCAACCACGAAGAGTGCCGCAAGGCCGATGGGGATGTTGACCAAGAAGACCCAGCGCCAGCCGGTGATGCCCAGGATCGTGGCCTGACCGGCAAAGAAGCCGCCGACGACCGGGCCCAAGACGCTGGAGGTGCCAAAGACCGCGAGGAAGTAGCCCTGGTACTTGGCGCGCTCTCGTGGCGGCACGATGTCGCCGATGATGGCCAGTGCGAGGGAGAAGAGGCCACCGGCGCCCAGCCCCTGGACAGCCCGGAACCCCGCCAGCATCGGCATCGACGTGGCGAACGTGCACAGGATCGAGCCGAACAGGAAGATCACGATGGCTGCGGTGAAGAAGCGCTTGCGCCCGTAGATGTCTGACAGCTTGCCGTACAGCGGCGTCACGATCGTCGAGGTGATCAGGTAGGCCGTGACAACCCAGGCCTGCCCAGAGAGGTCGTGCAGGTCGTCGGCGATGACTCGCATGGCCGAGGAGACGATGGTCTGGTCGAGCGCGGCCAGGAACATTCCCATCATCAGCCCGGCGAGGATGGTCAGGATCTGCTTGTGCGAGAGCGGCCCTTGGGTGGCGGGCGCCGGTACAGCGGCGGCGGTTGCCATTACGGCTCCTTGGTGGTGGTGAGTGGGGTGTCGCCGGAGGGTGCGAGCGTCATCGCCGGCGGGAAGGGAATTGACCTGACCTGGTCCCTGGAGGCCTCGAAGGACCTGGCGAACCGGTCGAGCTGGTCGTTGAAGGCATCGACCTCGGCCGGTTCCCAGTCGTGCAGCATCTCGCGGAACCACTCTCCGCGTCCGGTCTTGAGGCGCTCCACGAGGTCTTTGCCCTCAGCGCTGAGGGAGACCATATAGGCCCTGCCGTCCAGAGGGTCCGCCACTTTGTCCAGCAGTCCGTGGGACGCCAGCATCGACACCTGCCGGCTCACCGTGGAGACATCCGAGTGGATGCAGTCGGCGAGCAGGGACACCCGCCGCGGCTCCTCGATGAGGTTGAACAGGATCGGGTAGGACGCGGCCTCGACCCCAGGGTGCAGCTTCGGGGCGTGCTGGCGCATGGACTGGAACAGCTTCATGACCCGGACCAGCTCGGTGCTGAGCCGGGTTGCGCTCTCCAGGCTGATGGCCATCGTTGCTCCAGGGTTGCCGCGAACTTGCTTGCGACATACAAATATCACGAATCACTTGCGTGGCGCAACCAAGTGTTCTTTGGGATCAGCGGATCAGCGACTGCTACAGGTCCGGGTGCTCACCCTCCTTAGGCTGTTGCCATGAGCACGGGACAGGGCGCAGGTCGGCAGACCGCACGGCTGCCGTTGATCCTTACGGCGCTCGTCGTCGCCGTGGTCGTCCCGGCGGGAATGCTCGGTGGTGTATTCGCCGCACCGGTCGTCGGGCTTCCTGATGCCGGCGGGATGGTGCGTTGGGGGCTGCCGATCGCACGGGCGGTTCACGATCTTGCCGCCGCCAGCACCGTGGGCCTGCTCGTCGTGGCGGCGACGGTCATACCCGAGGCGCGCAACACCTCGCGGCGGATCGCGGCAGCCCGATACGCAAGCGTCTCGGGCGTCGCGTGGGTGCTCGCAGGGCTGGTCGGGCTGGTCTTCTCATTTGCCAGCATCTCGGGCACCAGGCTCACCGATCCCGCGTTCGCCAGCCAGCTCCAGACCTTCGTTCTCCAGATCGAGCTTCTGCGGGTGGCGCTGATCAGCTCTGCGATGGCCCTGGTGGTGACAGCGGGAGCGGCAGTCGTGCGACGCCGCTCGGGCATGGTCTCCCTCGCCGCGATAGGCGTCCTGGCACTCCTCCCGCTGTCCCTGGCTGGTCACGCTGCCGGCTCCGGAAACCACGACACGGCCGTCGACTCCCTTGCCCTGCATATGGTTTCGGCTGCCCTGTGGGTGGGAGGCCTGCTCGCACTGATGATGCTTCGCCCTTTGCTCGGCACTGCGCTCGGGGTCAGCGTTCAGCGTTACTCAGTCCTCGCTGGCTGGTGCTTCGTCGCCGTTGCGCTGTCCGGGGCGGCCAACGCCTGGATCCGGATCGGCTCGATCGGCAACCTTGCCTCGAGCTATGGAGCGCTGGTGGTCCTCAAGGTCGTCGCGCTGGTGGCGCTGGGCCTCGCGGGCTGGCGACAGCGTTCACGCGTGGTCAGCCGGATCACCGAGGATCCGCTGGCAGGAAGGCTCTTCGTGAAGCTGGCGGTCATCGAGCTGGTCGTCATGAGCGCAGCCTTCGCCTTGGGGACCGCTCTTTCGCGCAGCGCGCCGCCGGGCCCGGGCACGCCCGTCGGCAGTACGGATCCGGCACTCCCACTGACCGGATATCCGGCTCCCGCGGGCCCGCTGGCCGGCAGTGACTGGCTCACCGTCTGGCGCATCGACTGGCTGTGGCTCGTCGTGTCGCTGCTCGCCGTGATCCTGTACCTCCTCGGCGTACGGCGGATGCGCGCCCGCGGCGACTCATGGCCCGCAGCCAGAACCGTTAGCTGGGTCCTGGGCTGGGCGATCTTCGTGTGGGCCACCTGTGGGGCGCCCGGTGTCTACGGGCGCGTCCTGTTCTCGGTCCACATGCTGCTCCACATGACGGTGTCCATGGCTGCTCCGATCCTCATGGTGCTGGCCGCCCCGGCCACGCTCGCGCTGCGCACGCTCACGCCGCGGCACGACAAGACCCTGGGTCCTCGCGAGCTTCTGCTGGGACTGCTCCACTCCAGATACCTTGCGGTGATTGGCAATCCGATCGTCGCCGCGGCCATCTTCTTCGGCAGTCTGGTCGTGTTCTACTTCTCCCCGCTGTTCGAGCTGGCGCTGCGGACCCACACTGGGCACGTCCTCATGACCGCCCATTTCCTGCTGGCCGGATATCTCTTCGCCTGGGTGCTCGTGGGCATCGACCCGGGCCCGAGGCGCTGGCCGCCTTCGCTGCGGCTCGTCATCCTCTTCGCCACGATCTCGTTCCACGCGTTCTTCGGAGTCGCGCTGACAACCGGCACGTCGTTGCTGGCTTCAGCCTTCTTCGAGGGCCTGCACCTACCCTGGGCCGTGGATCTGCTTGCTGACCAACGTATTGCCGGTGCTGTCGCCTGGGGCGTCGGGGAGGTTCCCACACTGATCCTGGCTTTGCTGGTCACCCTGGCGTGGGTGCGTTCGGATGCAGCTGAGACCACACGGCTGGACCGGCAGGCCGATCGCGACGACGACGCGGAGCTGAAGGCCTACAACGCCCATCTGGCTGCGATCTCCGGGCACAAGAGCAGTCACGGGCCCACCCCACCGACCTCGGGAGACTGACATGCGCATCGCGGTGATCCAGCTGGGGTATGACGACCTGGAGCCTGTCGCCGACAGGGTCACCCGGGCCGCCGATCTCGTCCGCGCCCAGGCGGGGCACGACCTGGTCGTGCTGCCGGAGCTCTGGTCCGCCGGTGGGTTCTCCTACGGCAGCTGGGCTGAGCGCGCCGAGCCCGCTGACGGCCCGGTGGGTTCGGCAATGTCCGCCGCGGCGAGGGACGCCGGTGTGATGCTGCACGCCGGGTCGATCGTCGAGCGACCCGCCGATGGTGCGCGCGGGCCAGAGGGCAAGGGGCTGTGGAACACCTCCTTGGTCTTCGCCGCCGACGGGTCGTTGGCTACGACCTATCGCAAGATCCACCGGTTCGGCTTCGGCCGGGGAGAGCCGGTTCTGATGGAGGCCGGGGATGCCCTCTCGCTGGTCGATGTGCCGGACTCCTCGACGGCAGCCGGACCCGCGAGAGCGGCGCTGTCAACGTGCTACGACCTGAGGTTCCCCGAGCTGTATCGGGCCCAGCTTGACGCCGGCGCAACGCTCTTCGTCATACCCGCGGCGTGGCCTGCGGCTCGGGTGCGCCACTGGACGCTTCTCGCACACGCGCGAGCGATCGAGAACCAGTGTGTCGTGGTGGCCTGCAACACGGCCGGCACCCACGCTGGCGTGGAGATGGGCGGACACAGCCAGGTGGTGCTGCCCACCGGCGACGTCGCAGCCATGGCCGGAAGCGACGAGGAGGTGCTCAGCGTCGAGGTCGATATGAGCGTTGTCAGCGACTACCGCACCAGCTTTCCAGTTCTGCGCGATCGCAGGCTGCCACTGGCTTCCAATGACCCGTGGACGGGCCGCTAGCCGGTTTGTTGCATGGTTGCCGGTCGGGGAGGCGGCAACGGTGAAACAAACCCGCCTCCCGATGTCCGGCAACGATCAGAAGGCGTCCTCGGACACGTCCATGAGGGAGTTGTCCGTGGCTTCGGCGATCTGGCGCTCGGCCGCGATCTTGGGCAGGACCGTGCGGGCGAAGAACGACGCCGCCGCGATCTTGCCCTCGTAGAACCGCTTGTCCTTGGCCGATGTGGCGCCGGCGTCCAGGGCAGCCTTGGCGACCTCGGCCTGGCGCAGAAGCAGCCACCCCACGACCAGGTCGCCGGCGCAGAGCAGGAGACGAGAGGTGTTCTGGCCGACCTTGTAGAGGCTGGTCGGGTCGCCGCCTCTGGTTGGGTCGGACTTCATCAGCTCGGCGACCATGAAGCCCAGGATGCCTTGGACATCCTCCAGACCCTTGCCAAGCAGCTCGCGCTCTGTGCGGAGGAAGTCCGAGCCGTCGTCGGCCTTGGCGAACTCATTGACCTGCGCGGCGATGTGGCCCACGGCCTTGCCCTTGTCGCGGATGATCTTGCGGAAGAAGAAGTCCAGGCCCTGGATGGCAGTGGTGCCTTCATAAAGAGTGTCGATCTTGGCGTCCCTGACGTACTGCTCGATCGGGTAGTCCTGAAGGAAGCCCGAGCCGCCGTAGGTCTGCAGCGACTCGGTGCCCAGCAGCACCCAGGCGCGCTCGGAGCCGACCCCTTTGACGATCGGCAGCAACAGGTCGTTGACCCGCCCTGCCATCGCGGCGGGGGAGTCCTTCTCGAACGCGTCGGACCTGCCGCTCAGCTGCGCTTCGTCGACGACGTCCTGCTGGCAGGCGGTGTAGATGACCAGGGCACGGAGGCCCTCGGCATACGACTTCTGCAGCATCAGGGAACGACGAACGTCGGGATGGTGCGTGATGCTCACCCGCGCCGCGATCTTGTTGGTCATCTGGGTCAGGTCGGCTCCCTGGACGCGCTGCTTGGCATAGTCCAGCGCGTTGAGGTAGCCGGTGGAGAGCGTGGCAATTGCCTTGGTGCCAACCATCATTCGAGCGAACTCGATGATGCGGAACATCTGTGCGATGCCATCATGGGCGTCGCCGAGCAAGGTACCGACCGCGGGTTGGTCTGCACCGAACGTGACCTCGCAGGTGGTGGAGACCTTCAGCCCCATCTTGCGCTCGAGGTTCGTGACGTAGGCGCCATTGCGCTCACCGAGCTCGCCGGTCTCGATGTCGACGTGGAACTTTGGAACCACGAACAGGGACAAACCCTTGGTACCGGCGGCGCCGCCCTCCGGCCGCGCGAGGACGAAGTGCACGACGTTGTCGTAGAAGTCGGCCTCGGCCGAGGTGATGAAGCGCTTGACGCCGGTGATGTGCCAGGTGCCGTCGGCCTGCTGAACCGCCTTCGTGCGGCCGGCGCCCACGTCGGAGCCCGCCTCGGGCTCGGTGAGCACCATGGTCGCTCCCCACTTCTTGTCGACCATGTGGTGCGCCATCTTCTTCTGGTCGCCAGTGCCCAGGTTGAAGAGGACCTTGGCGAAGGCGAAGCCGGCGGAGTACATGTGAACTGCGGGGTTCGAGCCAAGGACCAGCTCCGCGACGGCCCAGCGAAGCGACGGCGGGATGACCGTGCCGCCGAGCTCGGCCGGAACGTCGAGACGCCACCACTCGGCGTCGAGATAGGCCTTGTACGACTTGGTGAAGGACGCGGGAATTGTCACCGAGCTGGTCGCCGGGTCGAAGACGGGCGGATTGCGGTCGGAGTCGAGCAGGCTCGCGGCGAGCTCGTTCTCGGCAAGGCGGCACACCTCGCCCAGGATCTCGCGGGCGGTGTCTTCATCGACCTCGGAGTAAGGGCCGCTGCCCAGGATCTCCTGGCGCTTGAAGACCTCGAACAGGTTGAACTCGAGATCGCGCAAGTTGCTCTTGTAGTGGCCCATCAAAAGTCCTCCGTGCTGGGATCGAGACCGATTACCGGCGCCCCAATGGTGGTTACCGGTCAGTAACATCCATGATGCTACCGATGGGTAACAAGCGCAAGCACGTGGTTCCGACCCCCAGCCCGGTGAAGACCGATCCCGCGCGAAGTCAGGTGTGCGTGCGTGTGGTCTCACGGTGGTGAGAACGCCCGGGAGTCAGGTGTGGATCGGGATGGATGACGGCCGACGTCAGACGCGGAATCGCAACAACGAGAGCCTGTTCGGCGGCCACGCAGACATCATGTGCCTTCCGTAGGGTGAAGCGGTCCGGGAGCACGAGGTCGATGTCGGCATGAAGCTCGTGACCGATCCACCGCACACGCACGCGGCCAACGTGCTGGACGCCGTCGATGCCGTGAAGCACCTCCTCGCATCTGCTGACGAGGTTGGGGTCGACACAGTCCATGAGCCGTCGGTAGACCTCTTTGGCAGCCTCGCGGAGCACCATGAACAGGGCAGCAGTGATCGCCAGTCCCACGAGGGGGTCCGCCAGGGGGAAGCCGAGCATCGTGCCGCCGGCGCCGACCAGAACCGCCAGCGAGGTGTAGCCGTCGGTGCGGGCGTGCAACCCGTCCGCCACCAGGGCGGCCGATCCGATCCTGCGACCGACCCTGAGTCGGTACCGCGCGACGATCTCGTTGCCGGCGAAGCCGACGAGGGCGGCGAGCGCCACCACCAAGGGGAAGGACATCGCCTCGGGATGGCGAAGGCGCGCCACGGCCGCCGCGCCCGCGAACACCGCGGAGGCCGCGATGACTACGACAATGAGGATGCCGGCCAGGTCCTCGGCCCGTCCGTAGCCATAGGTGTAGCGACGGGTCGCCGCACGCCGTCCGATCGTGAACGCGACGGCAAGAGGTATGGCGGTGAGTGCGTCCCCGAGATTGTGGACTGTGTCGCCAAGGAGGGCCACGGAGCCCGAGATCCACACAACCACGGCCTGCGCAGCGGCGGTGACACCAAGGATGGCCAGCGAGATCCACAGTGCGCGCATACCGTCTCGCGACGCGGTGAGCGCCTCGTCAACGGTCTCGGCGGGGTCATGGCTGTGCGGCATGAGGGCGTGCCTGAGTCGGTCCAGGCGTCCGGTATGGGCGTCGTGCGCGTGCCCGTCCTCACGTCCGTGGTCAGACGGATCGTCAGGCCCGTGACCAGTCCAATCGTCATGGCCGTGACCGGCCCGATCGTCAGGCCCGTCGTCGGAACCGCCGTCCTGACCAGGCCGGTGCTCGGGACTCATGACGTCAGTATTCCGGATGTGTGCCCACCCGACCCGGTCACGTCAGCTTGGCTGACCACCGAGTTGGGGATGGCCCGAGTCGAGCGGCCGACGGCATAGGTTGAGGGATGTGAGCAAGACGGGCGCGCCGAGCGCAATGAGCTCTCGCGAGCTGCTGGTGGCATACCTGCGAGCGCAGGTCGACGAGCTGAGGGCCCGTGAGCCGGGAGCCCGTATCGACAGCCCGGACGCAGTCCACCGGATGCGCGTGGCGTCCCGGCGGCTGCGCAGCAGCTTGGCGACGTTCGGGCCGTTCTTCACCGGTTCACAAGCCCAGCGTCTGCGCGATGAGCTGCAGTGGATGGGCACTGTCCTCGGGCCTGTGCGCGACGTCGAGGTGCTGAGGGCTCATCTGCATGGGACCGCGGCGATCCTGTCGGTCGACGCCGACCTTGCGGAGGTGCTCGCGGGCCTGGATCACGAACTAGCAGAACGACATTCGCAGGCCCACTCGAGGCTCATCGAAGCACTGAACAGCCCTCGGTATGACGCGATGCTGGCGGCTCTCGCTGTTCTTGTGACACACCCGCCGTGGGACGCGAGGGCGGCGACGCGCCATACCCTGCCCGCGTTGGTGGGTCGCGCCTGTGCCCGCGTCGACCGTGCGGCCAAGGCGGCCGAAGGCGCGCTCGACGTGGGCGGTCCAGAGCTCCATGAGGTCCGCAAGGCAGCGAAGCGCGCCAGGTATGCCGCCGAGGTGACCGGCCCATCGTCCGGCTCCGCGGCCCACGCTCTTGCCCAGCGGATGGAAGAGCTGCAGGAGCTGCTCGGCCGTCATCAGGACAGCATCATGGCCCGGGCGTTGCTCGCCGATCTCGCTGGCCGGATGTCGGAGCGTCAGGCGTTCGCCCTGGGGCTGTTGACCGGAGTGGAGCGTGCGAGTGACGAGTCGGTCTTGGCGGCATACGAAGTGGCGCTGGCTGCGGCCTCCGCGGACGAGGTCAGGGGGTGGACCCGTCAGGACTAAAGACCCTCCCCACCCGGGTCGTGACGTCAGTACTTCTTCGGTGGCAGCGGCTTTCCGCGATGGTGCGCCTCTTGGGTGAGGTGGCACCCCGTACTTCCTCCGAGGATCGTGTTGGCGCCCGTCCCGAAGAGCAGCTCCCCGTTGTAGGCGTCCCTGAACGAGACCTCGTGATCGTCAGGGCCGTTCACGATGACCTTCGGCGCTCCGAAGCCGTGTTGTCCGGCAACGTCGGTCACGATCGCGACTGCCTGGTCCCATGCGGCGTCCGGAAGGTTGCCCGGCGACATGCCGGCGTCATACCGGCGTACTTCGGCCCCCTCCAGGTTGGAGATCCTTCCACCGCAAGCGGATCCACTGATCGGATCGTCGTCGGGAACCCACTCGGCGACGCCCACCTCGGACACCAGGCGCGCACGGATGGTCGAGAACATCGACTGGTAGTCGGCGTCGACCTGGGTGAGGTTCGGGCGCTTCATCAATGTGTCAAATGCCTCGTTCATGTGCTCACTCTCCTTGAGGGTGGTGCTGCAGCCTGCAACCATCAACAGCATCACCATGCTGGCAGCAGCTCTGGAGACCCTGGTCATGAGTGGGTCCCCCGTATCGGCCGCGAGAGGACATCTCCCACACCTTCACCGCGGTCGAACACGCGACGATCCGGCAGGCCTGCGACCACCACGGACACGTTGTACTGGCTGGTGCTGTCATCGACCAGATAGGAGCTGTGGCCCGTGACTTCGGCGAAGTGCCGGATCTCGCCGGTCATGGGGTCCACGACGGTCGAAGCCCTTGCGGACGCGTGCTCGATACCGGCCAGGTGTGACGGGTCGACGCCGAAGTACCCAAGGTCGCCCACCGCGTCGAGCCGCGCCTCGATGTAGTAAGCGTGGCCCCGGGGTACGGACAGGTCCTTGACGTCGTTCGTGCCGATGCCTGGAGAGCCGAAGAACACAACGTCGTCCACCCCGGTGTTCTGCTTCAGGGCAAGACCGGCCGTGGTCGAGCCATAGGAATGGCCGAGCAGGCTCAAGTGGGCGTCGTGGTCGCGGGCCGCGCCGATCCCCCGGAGGAAGGGAACGAGCTGTGCAGCGCCCACCTGTGCGGCGTGGTCGTCGGCCACCGAGTTGTTGCCGATGAGGTCCCAGCCCAACTGGGGAGCCTGGTATCCGATCCACGTCACCGTCGCCGTCGTTGAGTCCGCTGCCGGGTTGGCGCGCTTGTTCTCGAGCTCGGTCCTGTGCTGGAGCTGATCCATGTCGTGGTCGTCATCCTTCATGCTGTCGCTGACCGTGGCGGTCAGCCCCGGAACGAAGACGGCTACGTTGTCGGCGGTGTCGACGTTGCCCCGCGCTATGGCGGCTGTTGCGCGTTCCTGCGACAGGTCCAGCAGGAGGAGCTGGCGGTCACCGTCTCTGGCTAGTGTCTGTTCGACCGCGTCCAGTGAAGCCAGCTTGTCCTTGACATGGGCCAACGCGACGTCATCGTTGGTGAACGTGCCGCCGAACCAGCTACCGGACAGGCGGGCTGTGAGGCGCTCTTGCTGGGCCACGAGGCGATCACGATCGACGCCGAGAAGTGCGCGGTTGGCCTCATCCCTGGCCGCGAACGGCACGCCGTCGCTGTTGCCGATCCAGTTGGGGTGTTCCCTGATCACCTGCCGCTGGTCCTGCGTGCTCAGCGATTTCCACCAGCCGGCGTTCTCGCCCGGCGACCCGTGTTTCGGCGGGGACCTAGGACTGGTCGTGGGTACCCACGATCCCGCCGGTGCGTCGGCAAGGCCAGCAGGCAACGGGATTCCCAGGGCCGAGTTCGGTGCCATCCAGATGGGAAGCGAACCCAAGCGGCCACTGTCGTTGTTGCTTGCCCTGCGTTGTGCGATCGACTGGGCGCGTAGCTCGGCGGCACAAGTGTCCAGGGACGAGGACGCACTGGCCAGCTGTGGCGAGGCCTGCTGTTCCCACTGCTGGGTGAGATGCCAAAGGTCGGAGCCGTTCCAGCCGGCCTGCAGCTCGGCAACAGCCCGCTGGGCCTGACTTCGGATGTCCTGCATCCTGCGCGCGTCGGTGTGCAGTGACTCCCCGATACGGTCAAGGGTGTCGGTGTTCGCGCCCAGCAGCTCTGTCATGACCCCCCTTGGCGCCCTGTGTTTCCTTGGGGCTGACGCTAGAGGCTGGAGGTCATCCGGCACATGGGGAGAACTCCCCATCGGGCGTCAAGGAAGGCTGCCGCGAGTCCGCGCCGACTCGGCGGCTCAGTCGGGATGT
Organism: Dermatophilaceae bacterium; assembly: GCA_036382455.1. GTDB lineage: Bacteria > Actinomycetota > Actinomycetes > Actinomycetales > Dermatophilaceae > UBA4719. The sequence continues at coordinate 2,839 of DASVHT010000044.1, read as the reverse complement.
GCTACCGGAGCTTCCGCCTGCCTTCTTGCTGGTCAGCGGTCGGTGAGCCGGGCGCGGGGATAACCACTTTGCCGCCATACCGACCGGTGAGCCCTGGCCCGTCGTCGAGCCCGTCCCCTGGTGTGGGGGCGGGATGCCCGGCGAGCTTCTGAGCGTCAAGCAGCTGCCGTGCCTGGCTGCGAGAGGCGGAGAACATGTCCTCCATCGCCGCGAACGCCACGGCCGCCGAGCTCTTGCTGGTGCCGTGGAGGCGAATCCACCCGCGCCGCTCCGCCGCTGTGAGGCCACGACCGAGTGCAACCAGCCCTGCAGCGCCAGCAAGGATCATGAGCGCTACGTCGAACACGGATCTGACGATCGTGACTGTCTCACCCTCTCGGCTCGTATCCTCGAGACATGGCCCGGTACTTCGACGTCCACCCGCTGCACCCGCAACCCCACAGGATCGCGCAGATTGCTGCTTTGCTGCGGGATGACGCCCTCATCGCCTACCCCACCGACTCCTGCTACGCACTGGGCTGCCGGATGGACAACGCGGTGGGCGGGGAGCGCATCCGCCAGCTGCGGGTCCTGGACGACAAGCACCACTTCACGCTCGTATGCGCGGACTTCGCTCAGCTCGGCCAGCTCGTCCAGCTCAACAATGCCGCGTTCAGGGCCATCAAGGCAGCGACGCCAGGCCCCTATACCTTCATTCTCCCGGCCACCAAGGAGGTGCCGCGGCGGCTTGCGCACCCCAAGAGACGTACCGTCGGCGTTCGCATCCTTGAACATCCCGTTGTGCAGGCCTTGCTGCGCGAGCTCGGGGAGCCGCTGGTCTCGAGCACCCTCCAGCTCCCTCACGCGGTGGAGCCGATGACCGACGGCTGGCAGATCAAGGAAGAGCTCGACCTCATGATCGACGCAGTGGTGGACGCCGGCGACTGCGGAACGGAACCCAGCACGGTGGTGGACTGGTCCCAGGGGTACTCGGAGGTCCTGCGGGTCGGGGCGGGTGATCCGGCGCGCTTCGAGTAGTGCGGCTCAGCGGGGTTCTCGGCGGCGATCATGTCGACCCCGCTCGGCAGGGCCATAGAGCTCGCCCTCATGGCTGGACACGAAGTTGCCGCACCTTGTGCAGCGATACCCGGTGTCGAAGGACTTGTACGCATGCCCACCAATGGCGCACGTGTGGTCGATCGGGTGGACGGGCGCGTTCGGTGTTCGGAGAGCTGCCGTCGCCTCTTCGGTCTTGAGGGGGGTCACGCCGCGGTGGGTTTGCTGGCCACCTGCGATGAACGCGACTATGCCGATGCCGACGGCCACGACGACCACGAGGAGGACCCAGAAGACTGTCGTCATGAGGTCGGTCCGTTACCCAAACCACCAAGTGCACTCATGCCACAGCACCTGTCTTCCATTCTCTCGCGAGGCCACCTTGTTGGGCTTGCCCACCTCAAAAGCATATTCCCGATCAATGAGACCGTGGGTGCGTTATCGAGAAAGTCCCACACGGGGTTGAGCTGCTGATCTGCCCCTGTATGCATGCCCCGTCCGCGTTGAGCCGGTGGTCGGTCGCCCCGATCATTAGGTAGCCCGGTCTCTGGGGTGGGCGCCGCAGGCAACGTGGAGCTCTTCAACGGCACCACGTCGCTGGGCACCAGCTCGGTCTCCGCAGGCACCGCCAGGAGTGCATGACGCCGCCATCGTCGAGTCGTGTAGGACGCGGCTGGTCATACTTGGTTATACTTTGGGTATGAAGACCGCGATCTCGGTACCTGATGAGACCTTCGAGAAGGCGTCCCGTCGTGCGCACGATCTAGGGATGAGCCGATCGGAGTTCTTCTCCCGAGCTGCAGCGCGATATCTGGACGAGCTCGATGCCGAGTCGGTGACCCGCCAGATCGACCTGGCCGTGGCCACTTTGGCAGAGCGAGACGACTCAGCAGAGGATGCCGTTGCCGTGGGGCTTCGGGTCCTGGCTGACGCTTCGGGCGAATGGTGATCGAGCGGGGTGGTATCTACTGGGCAGATCTGGGAGCGCCCTCGGGATCGCGCCCAGCCAAGCGCCGGCCGGTAATGGTCATCTCGGCAGAGACCTACAACAACAGCCGGTTGGCGACGGTGCTGGCCGTCGTCATCACGTCCAACACTGACTTGGCAACGATGCCCGGCAACGTGTTCCTGCCCGCAGCTGTGACTGGGCTGCCCAAAGACTCGGTCGTGAACGTCACTGCCGTGGTCACCCTCAACAAGACAGATCTGTCCGAACAAGCCGGCCACGCACCCTTGGCGGAGCTGCGCGAGATCGATCGCGGCCTACGACACGTCTTCGATCTCTAGTCGATCGACGCCCGGACGGGGACGGTCAGCAAGCGACAAGCGCTGGAAACAAACGCACTCAATGCAGACTAGGAAGGAACGATGGGAAGACAGGCAGCCACCGTGCTTTACGTGCTCGCGCTGGTAGCCGTTGTGGTCGGCGTAGACGTCCTGTTCTTCAGGCACGAGTTCTTGGAGCGGCTGACAGTAAACGTCGGAATTGTCCTGGTGTTCGCGGCGTTCTATTTCAGGTTCATGAAGCGTCCTTGAGCGCAGCCGCCGCAATGCGGCTCACCTAGCTCCACAGCGAATCCAGATCAACGCTCGTCGGGCCAGCGCCCGCGCCCGCGACGGCACGGAGGTGCCGGACCGACCGCCGGCGCGATACCGAGCAACATCCGATCGTGCCGCATTGGGTTGCATCCTTGCCCCGGTGATGGATCGGTGAACGGTCACCGGTCGCCATCGATCAGGAGACGTGGGAGCCGAACCGTCGGAAGAAGGTCTGGACGTCCTGGACGAACAGCTCGGGTTGTTC
>DASVHT010000043.1:0-6883 GCA_036382455.1 Dermatophilaceae bacterium | reverse complement strand
TTCTCGGCCTCGAGGCGGCCACCCCAGTGGGCGCCCTCGACCGACTTGCCCGGCTCGAGGTCCTTGTAGGTCTCGAAGAAGTGCTGGATCTCGAGGCGGTCGAACTCGCTGACGTGCTCCAGCTCGGTGATGTGAGCGACGCGAGGGTCGTGCGAGGGCACCATGAGGATCTTGTCGTCGCCGCCGGCCTCGTCGGTCATGTGGAACAGGCCGATCGGGCGTGCGCTGACCAGGCACCCGGGGAACGTCGGCTCCTCCAGCAGGACGAGCGCGTCCAACGGGTCGCTGTCCTCGCCCAGGGTGTCCTCGACGTAGCCGTAGTCGGCCGGGTAACGCGTTGAGGTGAACAACAGCCGGTCGAGTCGGATGCGACCCGTCGCATGGTCCACCTCGTACTTGTTGCGGTGCCCCTTCGGGATCTCGATCGTGACGTCGTACTGCACAGCTGCACCCCATTCGATGGCGGTTGACCTAGGCTCGTGTGTAAGTGTCCCGTATCGAAGCCGATTCACGACAGGGGGGGTTTTGTGCGCCGAGTCATGGCCGCGGTCGTCGTCCTGGTCCTGGCTGTCGGCGGCTACCTCACCGCGGACGTCTACGACCTGGTGCCCGGCTTTCTGACTCTGGCCAAAGAGCCAACCAACGCTGGTATTCCGACCGTCCCGGTTGCGACGCCGGGCGCCTCGCCTGCGGTAACGGTCACGGAGGTGCCGATCCCGATGGTGGCCGCATCAGCGGCGGCGCCGTTGGCCGCGGCCAACGCCACGGCGCCGGTGCCGACCACCGCCGGTCTGACTGCCGCCCTGGCCGTCGCGCTGACCGACCGCGGGCTCGGCTCGTCCGTGGCCCTGACCGTGCGTGATGCCAGCACAGGTGCGCACCTGCTCGACGTGGCGGCGCAGGTGCCGCGGGTCCCGGCATCGACCGCCAAGCTGCTCACCGCGACCGCCATCATGTCCACATCCGACCCCGCCCGGACCTTGTCCACCCGGGCGGTGCGCGGCGCAAGCGCCCACGACGTGATCCTCGTGGCCGGCGGCGACACCCTGCTCGGTCCGGGTCTGGGCAACCCTGTGGCTGTTGCTGGTCGGGCGGGGCTCGCAGACCTCGCAGAACAGACCTCGCGGGCACTCAAGGCGCAAGGAGCCACCAGCGTCCGGCTGCACATAGACGATCGCTATGCCTCGGGTCCCCGGTACGCGCCGGGCTGGATCGCCGCCGACATCCACGCCGGTCTGACCGGTCCGGTCGCCATGCTCGGGCTCTCCACCCAACGGCCGGCGCCAGGCAAGGTGGCGTCCACCGACCCCGCGTTGAGCGCGGCCAGAGCCTTTGGCGCCGCGCTGGGCGCCGACGGCATCACCGTTTCGCCGCGCATCGACCGGGCCGCGTCGCCCGAGGGAACGCCCGATCTCGGGGTGGTCCAGTCAGCGCCGGTGGCCGACATCATGGGGTTGGCCCTGGACGACAGTGACAACGCCCTGACGGAGTCCCTGGCCCGTCAGGGTGCAGTCCAGGCGGGCCGAGCGACCTCGTTCGCCGCGGTCGCTGCATGGGTCAAGGAGAGGGTGGCATCCGCCGGGGTCGCACTGGACGGCGTGACCATGGTTGACACCAGCGGACTCTCAAGCGGCACGCGCATCCCGGTGCGAGCAATCGGGGACGTCCTCACCCTGGCGGCCTCGGGACGGGACCCGGGTCTGCAGGACGTGCTGGTGCAGCTGCCGGTCGCCGGTCTGACCGGCACGCTGGCCCGCCGGTTCCTCACGGGCCCAGCCCGCCGCGCCGCCGGGGTCGTTCGGGCCAAGACGGGCACACTGACAGGCGTCAGCTCCCTTGCCGGAACGGTCGTGGACCGCGATGGCAGGTTGTTGACGTTTGCGATCCTTGCCGACAAGGTGACACCCGGCGTCGGAACGCTGGCCGCTCGGGCGGCGTTGGATAGGTTCGTCGCGACGCTCGCAGCGTGCGGGTGTGGCTGAGGAGGGCATGGGCATGATGACGTCATCGGTTGCTGCTTCGCAGCCGTCGGACAGATCCGACACGAGTGGTTATGTCGACTGGGGCTTCGCCAAGGCCACGGGGCGTCGCCTGGTCCAGGCGGGTCCCGTCGTCACGGCTGCTGAGGCGGGCGAGGTCGTCGAGGCCCTGCGCTCGGCTGCCCAGCGATCTCGCATCCCGGTCGCCGAGACCGCCCGGATGCACTCACCCCTGGGCAGCAGCCCCGTCCTGATCGTTGATCGTCCGGGCTGGATCGACGCCAACATCGACTCCCTGCAGTCCATGCTCGAGCCGATCGTCGCCGCAATGATCGCCAAGCGCAGGCGCCCGGCGCAGCCTGCCTCAAGCCTGGCCCAGGGCGTGGGTGGCAAGGTCACCGGCGCCGAGACCGGCGCGCTCATGTCCTTCCTGGCCAGCAAGATCCTGGGCCAGTACGACCTTGCCCCCGGCGCGATGCCCCGCCTGCTCCTTGTGGCGCCCAACGTGCTGCAGACCGAGACCGACATGGGGGTCGACCCAGCAGACTTCAGGCTCTGGGTCTGCCTGCACGAGGAGACCCACCGGGTGCAGTTCACGGCCGTGCCGTGGCTACGGCAGCACGTGATCGACTCGGCGCGCCAGCTTTCCCTCGACCTCGCGCCCGACCCCGATCAGCTCGGCGAGACGCTCCGCAAGCTCGCGCAGAACCTCCCAGACGCCCTTCGCAGCGGCGGCAACGGGCTGACCGACATCTTTGCCACCCCCGAGCAGCGCGCCCAGATCGCCAAGGTCACGGCCATCATGTCTCTGCTTGAGGGACACGCCGACGTGGTGATGGACGACGTGGGCCCGGCGGTGGTGCCCAGCGTCGGGCGCATCCGGGCCCAGTTCCAGCGACGGCGCAGAGACGTCGGCGGCATCGACAAGATCCTGCGCCGGCTGCTCGGGCTCGAGGCGAAGATGCGCCAGTACCGCGACGGGGCGGCCTTCGTGCGCGCGGTCACGAACAAGGTCGGCACCGACGGTTTCAACGAGGTGTGGACCTCGCCGGAGACCCTGCCGCTGCCCGAGGAGATCGAGAACCCGCCGAGCTGGGTCCAGCGCATCCACGGATGATCGAAGGCAGCCCATGACCGGGCCTCATCGCGCCATTGCCGCGGCTCGGGTGGCCGTACGCCGCGAGCTCGCCCCGATGTCGCCGGGCGCGCTGGTTCTGGTCGCATGCAGCGGGGGCGCGGACTCGCTTGCCCTTGCGGCGGCGGTTGCGTTCGAGGCCCCTCGCGTCGGCCTGTTCGCGGGCGCGGTCATTGTGGACCATGGCTTGCAGGAAGGCTCCTCGGGGGTGGCCGATCGTGCCGCGGACCAGTGTCGGCAGCTCGGTCTGGACCCCGTCGAGGTCGTGACCGTTCACGTGGCGTCGTCCGGCTCCGGCCCAGAGGCGGGGGCGAGGGACGCGCGATACCGTGCCCTTGAAGACGTCGCCGAGCGACGGGGCGCCGTTGCGATCCTCCTCGGCCACACCCGCGACGACCAGGCGGAGCAGGTCCTGCTCGGTCTCGCCCGAGGCTCCGGAGCGCGTTCCCTCGCCGGTATGCCGGCCCGTCGCGGACGCTTGGTGCGCCCCTTTCTGGGTGTGGCCAGGACCACCACCGCGGCCGCCTGTGAAGCGGCCGGACTCAAGGCCTGGGTGGACCCTCACAACAGTGACCCGGCATACGGGCGGGTCCGCGCACGTGCTCTTTTACCCCTTCTGGAGGCGGAGCTGGGCACGGGAACCATTGCGGCGCTGGCGCGTTCGGCCGACCTGCTGCGCGAGGACGCCGATGCGCTCGACCAGCTCGCCGACGCGGCACGCGAGCAGCTGGGCGCGGGGCCTGTCGACACAACGTTGCTGCTGAGGCTCCCGCGGGCCATCCGGACCCGCGTCTGGCGCCTGCTCGCCTTCGAGGCCGGTTGTCCTCCGGGCACGCTGATCGCCAGCCACGTCGAGTCGCTCGACACCCTCGTCACCGACTGGCGCGGGCAGGGTCCGATCGATCTGCCGGGTCACGTGCGGGCCAGCCGCAGTGGCGGTCGAGTGTTCGTCGCGGCCACCCGTCGGGTTGAATAGGCAGGACCTCGCCCGCCACCCGAACAGACGCGCCACCCGAACAGAAGCTCCACCCGAACAGAAGTAAGAGGAGATGCCGTGGACGCTGCCCATATGGGAGCAGACCTCGAACGCGTGCTCGTCACCGAAGAGGAGATCCGGCTCAGGCTCGGTGAGCTTGCCGTGGACATCTGGAGCGACTACGAGGGCAAGGACCTGTTGCTGGTGGGCGTCCTCAAGGGTGCCGTGATGGTCATGTCAGACCTCATGCGTGCGCTGCCCGGCACCGCTCCGATGGACTGGATGGCCGTCTCGTCCTACGGCTCGGGCACCAAGAGCTCCGGCGTCGTGCGGATCCTCAAGGACCTCGACACCGACATCACCGACAAGGACGTGCTCATCGTCGAGGACATCGTCGACTCCGGGCTGACGCTGAGCTGGATCAGGTCCAACCTCGAGTCCCGTGCGGCCGCGTCGGTGGAGATCATCACCCTGCTGCGCAAGCCCGAGGCAGCCAAGGTCAAGGTTGACGTGAAGTATGTGGGTTTTGACATCCCCAACGAGTTCGTCGTCGGCTATGGCCTGGACTACGCCGAGAAGTACCGCAACCTGCGCGACGTCGGCACCCTGGCGCCACACGTCTACGCCTGAGGCGGAACCCGATCCGGGCGCCCGGCGGCCGCACATGCCACCGGGGCTCTGGAACACCAGCACGATGTCAGGCGTTTGACTGGCGACAATGCCGCTCCGCTGTTCGGTGTACCGTCGATACGAGCGTCGTCGCCTTGGCTGAAGATCGCACTTGACATGCCTGAACGAGCAGGAGGGACGGGGCACGGAGCCCCTCGGATACATGGACTACAAGCGCATCCTTCGCACCCCGATCGTCTGGGTGGTGCTCATCTTCGGCATCGGCCTGCTGTGGCTCTCCCTGGCCGGCACCGACAGCTTCACCCGCATCGACACCTCGGCCGCCGAGAAGCTGATCAACGACGGTGCCGTGGACTCGGCCAAGTTCGTCGGAGCCGACCAGATCGACCTCACCCTCAAGGCGGGTCAGTCGTACTCCGACGGGGACAAGGTCAAGGGTGCCACCAAGGTGATGTCCTACTACGTCGCGCAGCGCGGGGACAGCCTGGTGACTGCGCTCAAGACCCACCAGCCGCCCAAGGGCTACACCGACGACCCGCCGCAGACGAACTGGCTCTTCAGCCTCCTCGCGACGATCATCCCTCTGGTCATCGTGCTGGGCCTGTTCTGGTTCCTGATGAGCCAGATGCAAGGTGGCGGCTCCAAAGTCATGCAGTTCGGCAAGAGCAAGGCCAAGCTGGCCAACAAGGACACCCCCAAGGTCACCTTCGCTGACGTTGCCGGCGTGGATGAGGCTGTCGAGGAGCTGCTCGAGATCAAGGAGTTCCTCGCGGAGCCGGCCAAGTTCCTGGCGGTCGGGGCCAAGATCCCCAAGGGTGTTCTGCTCTACGGACCTCCCGGCACCGGCAAGACACTGCTGGCCCGTGCAGTTGCCGGCGAGGCCGGCGTGCCCTTCTACTCCATCTCCGGTTCGGACTTCGTCGAGATGTTCGTGGGCGTTGGTGCCTCGCGGGTGAGGGACCTGTTCGAACAGGCCAAGGCCAACGCTCCCGCGATCGTGTTCGTCGACGAGATCGACGCCGTCGGACGTCACCGTGGTGCCGGCCTCGGCGGTGGTCACGACGAGCGCGAGCAGACGCTCAACCAGCTCCTCGTCGAGATGGACGGCTTCGACGTCAAGACCAACGTCATCCTGATCGCGGCGACCAACCGGCCCGACATCCTCGACCCGGCGCTGCTGCGCCCGGGCCGCTTCGACCGCCAGATCGCCGTCGATGCGCCCGACATGATCGGCCGGCACCGGATCCTGCAGGTTCACGGCAAGGGCAAGCCCCTGGCGACCGGCGTCGACCTGCTCGCCGTGGCCCGGCGGACGCCCGGTTTCACCGGCGCCGACCTGGCCAACGTCCTCAACGAGGCTGCGCTGCTCACCGCGCGCGGCAACGCCAAGCTCATCGACGACGAGTCACTGGACGAGGCGATCGACCGTGTGGTCGCCGGCCCGCAGAAGCGCACCCGGATCATGAGCGCCCGGGAGAAGAAGATCACCGCTTACCACGAGGGCGGCCACGCGGTCGTCGCGTCCGCGATGCTCAACACCGACCCGGTCACCAAGATCACGATCCTGCCCCGTGGCCGGGCCCTTGGTTACACCATGGTCATGCCTCTTGACGACAAGTACTCCACGACCCGCAACGAGATCCTCGACCAGCTGGCCTTTGCCCTCGGCGGTCGTGTCGCGGAGGAGATGATCTTCCACGACCCCACGACGGGCGCCGGCAACGACATCGAGAAGGCCACCGGTCTGGCGCGGCGCATGGTGACGCAGTTCGGGATGAGCGAGCGCATCGGTGCCATCAAGCTGGGCCAGGATGCGGGTGCCGAGATCTTCCTCGGTCGCGACATGGGCCATCAACGCGACTACTCCGAGACGGTGGCTGGGGTCGTCGACGAGGAGATCCGGCGCCTGATCGAGGCTGCCCATGACGAGGCCTGGCACGCGCTGAACGACAACCGCGACGTGCTCGACGCCCTGGTGCTCGAGCTTCTCGAGAAGGAGACGCTGGGCAAGGACCAGCTCAAGGTCCTCTTCGAGAACGTGGTCAAGCGCCCACCGCGGCCCGTATGGCTGTCCAGCGACCGTCGCCACGTCAGCGACCAGCCGCCGGTGATGACGCCCGCAGAGCGCGCGGCCGGCTCCAACGGGTCGAAGCCCCAGGACAC
>DASVHT010000042.1:0-12207 GCA_036382455.1 Dermatophilaceae bacterium | reverse complement strand
AACAATGCCGCAATCAGCGACAGTCACCACCGGGACCGGGATCGAAACGGTCGAACCGGGGCAAGGGATCAAACACGGCGCCAACCGGGTCACCACGGCAGATCAGGACTCCGGTCGCATCAGCGTGGACCTGTTTGGCGGGCTTCGGGTGCGCGCCGGAGGCAGGCTCATCGGGCCACGCGAGCTTGGCGGCACCAAACCGCGCCACGTCTTGTTGGCCCTGCTCCTGCATCGGGGTGCCCCGGTGTCCAAGGACCGGCTCATATCGGTGTTGTGGGGCGCGTCGCCGCCCAGCTGCGCCACCGCGACCCTCGAAGGGTACGTGTGCGTGCTGCGCAAGAAGCTGCAGCCGGCCCAGACGGTTCGGGCGAGCCTGATCTCGACCGTGGCCGGCCACTACGCCATCGACATGGGTCGGGTCGACCTGGACCTGGTGCGCTACGAACACCTCGTGTCCGCCGCGCTCGACCCGGCCACGTCGCCCGCCGATGCGCTGCCGATGCTGCAGCAGGCCATGTCGCTCACCGAGTCCCCGCTGCTGCCCGAGGAGATCGACAGCGAATGGCTCGACGATGCGCGCGATCCACAGCGAGAACGTCCGCAAGAACCTGATCTCCGCGGCCAACAAGGTCGCGGGACTGCCGTTGGGTAGCTCCGAACGGTGGGCAAGGCTCGCCCTGCAGAGCGACCCGCTGGACGAGTCGGCGTGGTACGCCCTCCTCGCGGGTATGGAGGCCAACGGCCAGCACGCGGGCGGCCTGCAGGCGTACGACCAGTGCCGCAGACTGTTCGCAACGGAGCTGGGCTGCGCCCCCGGCCCGGCCCTCCAGGGTGTTTATACCCGGCTTCTTCGGGGTGCGAACGAGGACAACGAGGAGCTCAGTCACCTGCTCGACTCCGTGGTCAGGCTGCACATGGCAAGCCAGCTGGGCTCCAGCCCCCCGGCCACGGCACTCGGCAGCGCGATCAGCGACGAGGTCAACGACGAGATCAGCCACAACACCTCTTTGGAGCAGGCCTTCCGCTCGCTGAACCTCCTGCTACGCAGCGTCCGCAGTCCTCGCAGCAACCTCGCCGGAGCTCTCGGAGCCTGACCCGGGTCCACCCGGAGCAGGTCCGCAGGCAACCCGTGCGGTCAAGCCCGAGGACTCGCGTGACGCCGCACCTCGCGTGCAACGGCGCCAGCCCCCGCCGCGCCCATGACGATCGTGTAGTGGTTGACGTCAGGCACTTCCCGGAATGTCATGTCGGGCAGATCCGCCTTCCAACGCTCGACGTCGCGCGGGCTGTAGAGGCCGGGGGTCTGGTCGAGGAGTCCGCGTGGTGCGGTCAGAAGCGTGACCGGTTGCCTCAGCCCGGCCAACGCGCCCAGCACGGGCTCCGCGCCATACAGCTCGATCGAGTCCTCCTTCACAGCCTCGATAGAGGCCGACGGGCGCAGCTGCGGCTCCGTGCCCGTCAGGTCGTAGCTGGCGTAGTCAACGACCGCCTGGCTCCACTCGGAGGCGAAGGCCGGATGCTGCTTCCAGAACTCCAGGTACGTCGCGCGATCTGGGAAGGTCATGGACAGGCGCTCGGCGGCTGGGCCGAGGGTGGCCCGGAGCAGGTCGTCCTTGCTGATGCCGGCAGGGATGGCCAGAGGGAGGCCGCCGTCGATCAGGAGCACCCGGCTGAACAGGTCTGGATACCGATGCGCCGTGACCACTGCCACGAAACCGCCCATGGAATGCCCGACAAGAATCGCGCGCGGCAGGTCCAGAGCCTCGACCACTGCCCGGAGATCCGCCGCGTGCCTGGCCATTCCGTATGGCCCGGGCAGCGCCGCGCTTCGCCCCCGGCCGCGCAGGTCGGGGGCAACGAGACGCACCTCAGGCAGTGCCTCGGCGATCACGGCCCAGGCCAGGTGTGACGCGGTGATCCCGTGCGCGGCGACGATCGTTGTCGCGGCGGGGTCGTCCGGACCCCACTCCCCGACCCGAAGAGCTCCGCCATCCACCGGCACGTCGTGTGTGCGGTACGTCACTGTGCGCTCCAACCGCCGTCGATCCCGGACGAGACTCCCGCGGCCATGGTCGCATCCTCGCCCGCGAAGCCGCGCCCCGGCGAACCGACTCGATGCCCAGGACGCTCCGACTCGGCCCTGAGGACGGGCGCCGGTCGGCTACCGTCTACGCGCATCATCACCCGACGTCACGATCGGGTCCCGCCGAACCAGGGAGCTCTGCATGCCATCGGTGTCCTGGCGCGGGTCCGCGAGGGGCAGACGACGCAACACGCCAGGGTGGCTGGTAATCCGGCGCTGGCTCCGGCGTATGCCGGCGAACACAGAGGTGGGGACGTGGGACCAGCTCGTCGACGAGGGCCCTACAGGAAGCCGCTCGTACGCTGTGTACACGCCGCCGGGCCTTCACCCCGGAAAGGCCGTCCCACTCGTCGTCGTCCTGCACGGCTGCAACCAGTCGGCGCAGGACGCAGCACTCGGCACCGACGTCAACGCTCTCGCCGACCGGGCGGGCTTCGTCGCCGTGTACCCCGAACAGAGCGCCCACGACAACCCGCGCCGGTGCTGGAACTGGTTCGACCCGCGCCACCAGGTCCGTGGGTCCGGCGAGCCGGCGGCGATCGCGCGGATAACCGAGCGGGTGCTCAGCCGGCCCGGCGGGGCGACACTCGACCGCAAACGGGTGCACGTCATGGGCCTTTCGGCCGGCGGCGCGATGGCCGGCATCCTCGCCGCCACCTACCCGGACGTCTACGCCTCGGTCGGGATCCATTCCGCTCTGCAGTTCCGGGCCGCCCGCAGTCCCCTGACGGCGCTGCTGGCGATGAAGAACGGCGGCCCGAACCCGCAGCGGCAGGGGCGCCTTGCCCATGGCGCCATGGGGCCCCGCGCCCGCGTCGTACCCGTCATCGTGGTCCAGGGCGACGCGGACCGCACCGTGCGGGCAGTCAACGGTGACCGCGTGGTTCGACAGTGGCTGACCACGTCCCAGCTCGTCAGCGGGGAGGCAGCAGGGTTGGACTTCGACCGGCCCCACTCGAGCCATGAGGACCGAGCCCCGGGCGGGCTGTCCTACTCGGTGCGTGCCTGGAACGACAGCGCTGGGCGCCCGGTGGCTCGGTACTGGACCGTCTTCGGCCTTGGACATGCATGGTCAGGAGGTGCTGGCGCGGGGTCGTACACAGACCCGCGCGGACCCAACGCGACAGAGGCGATGTTCGAGTTCTTCGACCAATGTCATCTGGACCGCGACCTTGCGGCCGGCGCCAAACCCCTACCGGCCGTCAACGCACATGCACGGAGGGCGGCTGTGGGCCGCGCCGCCAAGGAGCTCGCTCGATCGTTGCGACGCCAGCGTTCGTAGGGCGTTGGTCATCGTCTCCACACCGACTCCATCTCGGCCCCATCGGTCCTCCTGACCGGGCCACCAGCCTGACTTGGTGATACAGCGTCCGCGCGAGCCTGCGGCGCGTCCCAGCCAGAGGAGACACCGATGAGCGTGCTTAGCGAACGAACGGACGACGGCCTTCCTGCCGCCGGGGATCGGGTGCGTGTCTCACGTCGCCCGAGCTCTTGGGGGCCGAGGGTCCGCTGGGCCCGGCACGCCGTCCAAGGTGCCGTTGTCGCCGTCGTGGGTTGGCAGGCGGTGGGCCACGTGACCTCCGGCGGACCGTCGGCGGAGGCGTGGTGCCCGTTGGGAGGGTTCGAGACCCTCTGGACCTTGGTGACCACCGGGCGGACGGTCGCGCACGTACACGCTTCGACCCTTGTGCTGGCCGCCGCGGTGCTCGTGCTGGCCCTGGCCGGGCGGGGCTTCTTCTGCGGCTGGATCTGTCCGCTGGGCACGCTGCAGGAGATGGTGCATGCAGCCGGGCGCGCCGTCACCGACAGGGTGCCACCACTTCGACGACTGCGCCGCAAGCTGGAGCTCAGCGCAAACACTGAGCGCTGGCACCGGGTCGACCGGATCCTGCGCTGGGGCCGCTGGCTGGTGCTCGCGTGGGCGATCATCGGCGCCGCAGTCACCGGGACGATGGTCTTCCGGGAGGCCGACCCGTGGATCGCCCTGCTGTCGGTGGCCGAGTTCGAGGTCAGCCTGGCTTTCGTCGTGCTGATCGCCACCGTCGCGCTGGCGGCTTTCGTCGAGCGGCCGTTCTGCCGTTACGCCTGCCCGCTCGGAGCCGTTCAGTCGCTGGCCGGGAAGCTCAGCCCGATCGCCGTCCAGCGTGACGACTCGGCCTGCCTCGGCTGTGACCTGTGCAACCAGGCCTGCCCGGTGGCGATCCCGGTTAACACCCGAACCCGGGTCACGGACTCGTCCTGCATCGGTTGCCTTGAGTGCGTAGGGGCCTGCCCCAGCCAGAAGGGACTCAGCGTGACCCTGGCCATCCCCACCTTCCGCGCTCGCGGCACGACCACGACCACCGCCGAACCTGCCCGGCAGGCCGCCACCGGAATGGAGATCCCGAGATGAGAGGTCCACACCCAGCCATGTTCCGCAACGCCACGAAGGCACCCGCGCAGGTGCTGACAGTCCCTCGCGGGCGGCGCCCGGTGCCGACACGCACCAGGCTGCGCACCCGCCAAGTCCCGGTCGTGATGTACGTCGCAGCTCTGCTCCTGCTTCCGGGCCTCATGGTGGTCGGGTCCATGAGCGCCGGGTGGTGGGCCACCACCGGGACGTCGACCACGGCTAAGGCGGTCACCCCCTCAGCGGAGGGCGGCACGGGTGCTGCGGCTCCTGCCGACCCGGCCGATCTCAAGGGGTCGATGACAGTGCAGCAGGTGGTCGATGCCTTCCCACCGATCACCGCCGCGCAGATCACCGCCGCGTTCGGCGCCCCGCTGGACACGCCCACCTCCACCCGGTTGAGTGAGATGGTGGAGGGCGGCAACGGCATGGACATTCCCGGCATGCGCATCTGGCTGGCGGGCAGGGTGGCCGGTTAGACCGGGATCGTCAACGCCAGGCGGTTGGCACCAGATTCTCGACTGCGACGGCCAGAAACAGCAGGCTGAGATACGTGATCGAGAGGTGGAAGAGCCGTCCGGACTGTGCGGCCAGCCCTCGTCGAACGCGGTGGTGTAGCGCGTACGCCTCTCGCAGGAAGCCGGCTCCCAGGACAGCCGCAACGAGCGCGTAGAGCGGACCGGTCCGGGCTACCGGCCACAGCAGCAGCGAGGTGGCGACCATCGCCCAGGAGTACGCAACGATCCTGGTGGTGACGACCTCTTCAGTCGCGACGACGGGAAGCATCGGCACGCGGGCGGCCACATAGTCCGCCTTGAACTGCATCGCCAGGGCCCAGAAGTGCGGTGGCGTCCACAAGAACACGACGAGGAACAGCACCACAGGGGCCCAGCCCAGCCGGCCGGTCACCGCCGTCCAGCCGATCAGCACCGGCATACAGCCCGCGGCGCCTCCCCACACGATGTTCTGGGCCGTACGGCGCTTGAGCAGTCGTGTGTAGACCAAGACGTAGAAAGCAATCGCAGCCGCCGCAAGGGCGGCGCTGAGGGCATTGGTCGTCAACCACAGCAGCGTTAGGGACAACCCGCCGAGGGCGAAGCCGAAGACGAGGGCGCTGCGGGGACTGACCAGGGAGTGGTTGAGCGGGCGGTCCTTCGTACGCATCATGATGGCGTCGATATCACGGTCGTAGTAGCAGTTCAGCGCGTTCGCGCTTCCTGCGGCCAACGTGCCACCGACAAGGGTCGCGGCAACCAGTCCCATCGAGGGCAGCCCCCGCGCCGCCAGCATCATGGACGGCACCGTCGTGACCAGGAGAAGCTCGATGATCCGTGGCTTGGTCAGGGCCACGTAGGCTCGCAGCATCGGCACAAGCTGTGATGAACCGGCGCCGGACCCAGCACGGCGGTTCGCGGTGTCAACCATCTAGCCACGCTCCCTGCGAGCATTGTCGCAGTCGGATCGCCAGAGGCAACGTGCGCGCGCCAGGTCGATCCCGACGGGGACCTCCTGGCGGATGGCTCGATGACCCCCGGTGCTGTGCCCCCCTACGTTCGACGAGACGTGTCAGCTCGTCGTGCCATGTCAGGAAGCGATGCTCGTCCCGCCCAGGAGGTTGCGGACCTCGGACTCGATGTAGCGGCGGTGGCCACCGAGGGTGCGCAGGGATGTCAGCTTCCCTGCCTTTGCCCATCGGGTGACCGTCTTGGGGTCGACACGGAAGAGTGCTGCGACCTCTGCCGGGGTCAGTAGAGCCTCGGCTTCAACAGTGCGGCTGGTCATGGTTCCTCCGAAGTTCATTAGATCTGGAATGTCCATTTTGGGCTATCTGACGCGAAAATGGAACGCCACGGAGGAGTCATATCTGAGGTGTCCGAAATGACTAGTTACTCCCGGTCTCGGACTCGGCCACGGGCCACACCCGCTCGGCGCCCTGACCCGGCATAGGCTGAATCTGCGCCAGGTCCGCGCGCCCAGGGTTCGAGCACCAGGAGCACCACCATGTCCGTGTCACCGCAGGCGCCGCGCCTCTCCCCCCTGGACTACGAGCAGGTCGCGTTCTGCCACGACGCAGGCACCGGACTGCGGGCGATCATCGCGATCTACTCCACAGCCCTCGGCCCGGCGCTGGGTGGAACGCGCTTCTACCCGTATGAGTCGGAGGAGGTGGCGCTGCAGGATGCCCTTCGGCTCTCGCGCGCCATGGCCTACAAGAACGCCATCTCCGGCCTCGACCATGGCGGCGGCAAGGCCGTCATCATCGGCGACCCCGCCACCGACAAGAACGAGGCGCTGCTGCGCGCCTACGGCCGGTTCGTCCAGAGCCTGGGCGGGCGCTACGTCACGGCCGCCGACGTGGGCACCTACGTCGTCGACATGGACGTCGTCGGCAGGGAGACCCGCTTTGCCACCGGCCGCACCGAGGCCAACGGCGGCGCAGGGGACTCCTCGGTGCTCACGGCATACGGCGTCTTCCAGGGTATGCGCGCCAGCGCAGCCCACGTGTGGGGCAAGGCGAGCCTGGCCGGCAAGACCGTCGGTATCGCGGGTGCGGGCAAGGTTGGCAGCGCCCTCAGCGCCCACCTGCTGGAGGACGGCGCGCGTGTGGTGGTGACGGACGTCAACAGTGCGGCCATCGCGGCGCTGCTCGCGAAGTACCCCGAGATCGAGGTCGTACCGGACGAGCTGGCGCTGGTCCGCTCCGAGCTCGACGTGTATGCGCCGTGCGCGCTCGGTGGCGCTCTCGACGACGTGACCGTCGGGTTGTTGCGCGCCAAGGTTGTGTGCGGGGCAGCCAACAACCAGCTCGCCGTCGAAGGCGCCGGCGGCACGGCGGCGGCGCTGATGGCTCGCGGCATCACGTACGCGCCGGACTTCCTGGTCAATGCGGGCGGCGTGATCCAGGTCAGTGACGAGCTCCACGGGTTCGACTTCGCACGTGCCAAGGCGCGAACCGAGAGCATCTTCGACGCGACATCGTCGGTGCTGAGGGTCGCCGAAGGCCAGGGGATCTCCCCGGCCCTGGCCGCCGAGCAGATCGCCGAGCAGCGGATGGCCCAGGTCGGCAGCAACCGGATCTGGCTCCCGACACGCTGATCCCAAAAGTCTGGCCCCAGTCAGCCACGATTTGATCTGACCGTGTAGCGTTGGCACTACGAATACGAGATTCCCGGGGCCGCTCCGTGATGACTCGAATCACCTCGTGTGAATCGGGTCCAGCGATGCCGCCCCGGCAGACGCGCGAGGGGGTCGATGCCATGGGGCGCGGCCGGTCCAAAGCCAAGCAGACCAAGGTTGCCCGTGAGCTGAAGTACTACAGCCCGAGCACCGATTTGAGTGCGCTTGAGCGAGAGCTGCATGGACCGTCAAGATTCGACATCCGGCCCGAGCGTGTCAGCGACACTGCCCCAGCCGACGACGACGAAGACGACGGCTACGACGACAACGGCACACGCGCGTCGGGTGAGCGCTGAACGGCGCGACCCGACCCGCTGTGATGGTGGTCGTCAGTGCAGGTGCGTTCCGACGAGCTGCACCGAGCCACCGTCAACGCCTTTGGCGCCCCGGACCACCGGGGCGCCGTCGTGTATCCGTGCCACCGCCAGGTCACTGACCTGGCCGAGCAGCCAGGCCTTGATGCCCTTGGCACCTGCCGTGGCAATGACCAGGTCCGCCTGGTCCGCCGGTAGGACCACCACGAAGCCGATCCCCATGTTGAGCGTTCGCTCGAGGTCGGCGATGGACACCCGACCGACATCGCGCACGACCTCGAACACCGCGGGAGGGGTCCAGGTTGAGCGGTCGATCCGGGCGAAGGCATTCTGCGGCAGCACCCTGGCCAGGTTCGCCGCCAGGCCTCCACCCGTGACGTGGCTCAGGGCATGGACGTCGATGCCGTCGGTGCGGGTCAGGGCGAGCAGGTCCCGGGCATAGACCCGGGTGGGCTCGAGCAGCTCCTCACCCAGAGTCCGCCCGAACTCGGCCACGGGACGGTCGAGCGCCCACCCGGCTGAGGCGAAGACCTTGCGTACCAGGGAATAGCCGTTGGAGTGAAGCCCCGACGAGGCCAGCGCCACAACCACGTCCCCCGCCATCACGCGATGCGGACCCAGGATGTCGGCATACTCCACAACGCCGGTGGCGGCGCCCGCGCAGTCGTACTCGTCGACCCCCATCAGGCCGGGGTGCTCGGCGGTCTCACCGCCGATCAGGGCGACGCCCGCCTGCTCGCAACCGGCCGCGATACCGGACACGATGGTTGCGATGCGCTCGGGCAGGACCTTGCCGGTCGCGATGTAGTCGGTCATGAACAACGGCTCGGCGCCACAAACCACGATGTCGTCCACGACCATGCCGACGAGGTCGAACCCGATCGTGTCGTGCTTGTCCATGGCCTGGGCGATGGCAACCTTGGTGCCCACGCCGTCCGTGCTGGTGGCAAGAACCGGACGGGTCATCCTGGCCAGGACGCTGGCGTCGAACATGCCGGCGAAGCCACCCAGCCCACCCAGCACCTCAGGGCGCTGGGCCCGCCGAACCGAGGCCTTCATCAGCTCGACAGCCTTGTCGCCGGCCTCGACGTCCACGCCGGCGCCGGCATAGGTGATGGGATGCGTCATCAGGGACGTGAGAGGGCGTCGTCGGCGCCACCTGACATGCCGGTGCCGACGCCCTCGGCGTCCTGACGTCCGGGCGAAGGACTCTCCAGGCCCGGCAGCACCTCGAGGAAGTGCTTGCCCAGCAGACCAGACTCGGGAAGCTCGATCGGGTAGTTACCGGTGAAGCAGGCCGTGCACAGACGCTCGCCCGGTTGCCCGGTCGCCTCGATCATCGAGCCCTCGCTGATGTAGCCCAGGCTGTCGGCCCCGATGCTGGCGCGGATCTCCTCGATCTTGAGGCCGGTGGCGACCAGCTCGGCCCGGGTCGCGAAGTCGATGCCGTAGAAGCAGGGCCAGCGCACCGGCGGGCTGGAGATACGCACATGGATCTCGGCCGCGCCAGCCTCTCGCAGCATCCGGATCTGGGCGCGCTGGGTGTTGCCGCGCACGATCGAGTCGTCGACGACGACCAGCCGCTTGCCGCGGATGACGGGCTCCAGGGCGTTGAGCTTCAGGCGGATGCCGAGCTGACGCAGCGTCTGGCTGGGCTGGATGAAGGTCCGCCCGACATAAGCGTTCTTGACGAAGCCCTGCCCGTAGGGGATACCGCTGGCCTCGGCGTAGCCGATCGCGGCTGGGGTGCCGGACTCAGGCACCGGGATGACGAGGTCTGCCTCGACGGGATGCTCCCTGGCCAGACGTCGCCCCATCTCGACCCGGGCCTCATACACCGACCGGCCGGCGATGGTCGCGTCGGGGCGGGCGAGGTAGACGTACTCGAAGACGCAGCCCTTGGGGTCGGCCTCGGCGAAGCGGTGGGAACGCAGGCCGTCCTCGTCGATGACGATGAGCTCGCCCGGCTCGACCTCGCGGATCATGCTGGCACCGACGGTCGCGAGCGCCGCGGACTCGCTGGCCACCACCCAGCCACGCTCGAGTCGGCCAAGGACCAGGGGGCGGATGCCCTGGGGATCGCGGGCGGCATACAGCGACTGCTCGTCCATGAAGACGAAGCAGAAGGCGCCCTTGAGCCTGGCCAGCACATCAAGGGCGGTGGCCTCGAGGCTGCGGTCGGGGTCGTCGGCGAGCAGGGCCGTCACGAGTGCGGTATCGGTGGTGTTCCCCTGCCACAGCTCGCCGCCGAGCTCGCGGGCGAAGGCGTCGCCGTGGCGTTCGAGCAAAAGGTCGCGCAGCTCAGAGGAGTTGGTGAGGTTTCCGTTGTGTGCCAGTGCGACGGTGCTGTCGTCGGTACCGCCGAGGGTCGGTTGGGCGTTCTCCCACGTGCTTCCGCCCGTCGTGGAGTAGCGGCAGTGACCGATGGCCAGATGACCCTTGAGCGAACCGAGGCTGGCTTCGTCGAAGACCTGCGAGACCAGGCCCATGTCCTTGTAGACCAGCAGTCGATGGCCGTCACTGGCCGCAATGCCGGCAGACTCCTGGCCTCGGTGCTGAAGCGCGTAGAGCCCGAAGTAGGTCAGCTTGGCGACTTCCTCGCCGGGGGCCCAGACTCCGAAGACCCCACAAGCGTCCTGAGGGGCCTTCTCGCCGGGTAGTAGGTCGTGGGTCAGTCGCCCATCGCCGCGTGCCACGTGGCTCAGTGTCCCACAGCCCCGTGGCCGAGCGGGATCAGGACCGCGTGTCGAGCAGGACGGCGATGATGCCCCCGACCAGCACGCCAAGTCCGGCGAAGATCAGGCCGAGAAAGCCCAGCGTGACCGATGCGTCATAGCGGACGGCGGCCGGGCCGAGGACGCTCACCAGGAACCCGATGATCAGGCCGACCAGACCGCCCGTGATCAGGAACGCCGCAAAGTTGGGCCTCCTGTGGACCTTGCGGGGCTGCTGGCTCACGACACCACGGTATTCCACCGCACCCCACAACCGGCAGATCTAGGCAGTTTGCCCGCCCCCACCGCGCCGATCTAGGCAGTTTGCAGGCGAGGCAAGACCTGGGCGGCGACCTCTTCGAGCACACACACGTCTCCGGCATACGGGTCATCGGGTCGGGGCCAATGGGTAATGACATCGGTGAAGCCCAGCTCACCCGCGCGGCCGACCATCTCCTCGAACGTCCCCAAGCTCGACAGGGCGAACCGCGGTGACGAGTCGAGGTTCAGGTAGCGGTCGAAGGTCGCGGAGTCCCGGCCGGCGCTGCCCAGACTCTCGTCGAGCCGCCCGCCCAACGTTGCCAGGGCGGTCCACCACTGCTCCATCGTGTCCACCTTGGGGCCGGTGGTGACCCAGCCGGCACCATACTGCGCAGCCAGCCGAAGCGAGCGAGGACCGTTGGCAGCCATGACGAACGGAATCCGCGGCCTCTGGACCGGGCCGGGCAGCGTGCGCGCGTCGACTGCCGAGAAGTAGGTGCCGCCGTGGGTGACGTGGTCGGTCGTCAGCAGCCGGTCGAGCAGCTGGGTGAACTCGGAGAGCCGCTCGACGCGCTGCCCGGGCGTCAGCGGCTGGCCGCCGAGGAGCGCGCTGTCGATGTCGCCACCGACGCCGATGCCGCAGATCAACCGGCCACCCGAGATGTCGTCCAGTGCCAGCAGGTCACGCATGAACGTCACCGGATGGCGGTAGTTCGGCGAGGTGACGAACGTGCCCAGCCGGATCGTCGAGGTGACCATGGCAGCCGCCGTCAGCGTGGGCGTGGTGCCGTACCACGGCGAGTCGGGCAACCCGCCCCAGACGAGATGGTCGTAGGTCCACGCGTGGTCGAAGCCGAGCTCCTCGGCCCTACGCCACATCGGGGCCGCCTGGGCCCAAGCGTGCTCGGGAAGGATGGTCAGACCGAAACGCATGACCCGAGCCTAGTCAGGGACAAAGCGGGAGATGGTCTGCCAGGGTGGCCCGCAGACCACTCGCGTGCACGGTGCCACTTGCCAACGCACTGGCCCAGCTCTGTTGTCCCGCAGCCAGATCCAGCCAGGTCTGAGGGTCCGTCTCGATGACGTTGGGCGGGGTGCCACGGGCGTGACGCGGCCCCTCGACACACTGCACCGCGCCGTATGGCGGGACGCGGACTTCCAGCGTCCGCCCTGGCGCCCGCGCGGCCAACTCCTCCAATGAGTATCGGACTGCCGTGGCGACGGTTGCCTTTGGCGCCTCGGACGGGTTCACCCGCCATTCCGCCAGGG
>DASVHT010000041.1:0-5073 GCA_036382455.1 Dermatophilaceae bacterium | reverse complement strand
GAAGCCCCACGCGATCGTCTGGTTGTGCCCGATCACGATGCCGGGCAGACCGGCGAAGGAGAAGCCCGTGACGTCAAAGGGACAGGTCGGCGAGACGCTGCGGCAGTGCAGCCCGGTTTGGTACCAGATGCCGGGTATGCCAACACCGAGGTGAGGATCGTTGGCCAGCAACGGTTTCCCGGTTGATGAGCGCTGCGGCCCCACCACCCACGAGTTGGAGCCGACGCCCTCGCCCCGACCGACCATGACGGGCAGCTGGTCAAGGGCCGTGGCGACCTCGCCGTAGACGGTGCGGGCCGCCTTGTCGTCGAGGGCTGCCGGTCTGGAGGAGGCGGTCTGGACCGCCCGGATGGGCGAGGCCGCACCTTGGGTGGAGCTGGCGACGCTGGGACGCCAGTCCTGCGCCGAGAGGATCGGGTGGTGGGAGCCGATCGGGTAGGGCGGAAAGATCAGGGCAAGACGCGCAGGGGTGATGCGCCCCGCGAGCCTGGCGCGGGTGAGCTCGTTGTCATAGTCGCCACGCAGATCCCACGCCATCGCCTTGAGCCAGGCAAGGGAGTCCGCCGGTGACCAGGGCTCGACGCGGTAGTCGGGGAACTTCTGCCCGAGAACCGTGTACTCCAGACCCATCTTGTCCGGACTTCCGGCCGCCTTGATGTAGGCGTTGACCCCGTCGGCGTAGGCCTGGAGGTACTGCCTGGTCGTGGGCGCCAGGGTCGGCAGCTCGGCCTCGGCCACGCGGCGCCAGCCCATGGTCCGGATCACGCGGTCGGTCTGGACCCCGTCCTGGCCGACCATCTCGGAGAGTCGGCCAGCGGTGATGTGCCGGCGCAGGTCCATCTCGAAGAAACGGTCCTGGGCAGCCACATACCCCTGCGCGCGGAAGAGGTCCTGCGGGTTGTCGGCGTAGATCTGCGGAACGCCACGGGCGTCGCGCAGGACCGTGACCTTCGCGGTCAGGCCGGAGAGCGTGAGCTGTCCGGTGGTCTGTGGGAAGGACCGCCGCACAAGGCTGACGCCGACACCGGTGGCGACCACGATGGCGATGACGACCAGGGCCACGACGGCGACGGAGATGCGACTGGCGAGTTTTGCTCGGGACACCCTGCGAGACTAGGACACATCCAAGCCATAGCCGCGTTCACCGTCTCCGACCTCGACCTCGCCCTGCTGGTCGGGACCTTGGTGCTGTTGCTCTCCGTGGCAACCGTTCGCCTCTCGGTGCGCTCCGGTCTGCCCTCGCTGCTTCTCTATCTCGGCATCGGCGTGGCCATCGGTGAAGCCGGTCTCGGCATCTCCTTCAACTCACATGAGCTGACCCAGGTCCTGGGCTACAGCGCCCTTGTCCTCATCCTGGCCGAGGGCGGGCTGACGACGTCGTGGGACGGCATACGGCGATCGATCGCACCCGCGGCGCTGCTGTCGACCCTGGGGGTCGTGGTCTCCGTCGCCGTCGTCGGGCTGGCGGCGCACCTGGTGCTCAAGGTCTCGTGGACCATCGCGCTCCTGGTCGGGGCCGTCCTGGCCTCCACCGATGCGGCGGCGGTGTTCTCGGTGCTGCGCCGCGTCCCTCTCCCCCGCCGGCTCACCGGTCTCCTGGAGGCTGAGTCCGGGTTCAACGACGCCCCTGTCGTGATCCTGGTGCTGGCTCTCTCCGCCCAGGCTTCCCCCGGAGGCAGCCACGCCCAATGGTGGCAGCTGCTGTTCATCGCGGTCGCCGAGCTCGCGGGCGGTGCCGCTACCGGACTTCTGATCGGGTATGTCGGCGGACACCTCATGCGCCGGATCGCACCGTCTTCATCCGGGCTGTTCTCTGTCGGGGTGGTGTCGCTGACAGTGCTGGCCTACGCGGCCGGGGCGATGGTGCACACGAGTGGCTTTCTCGCGGCATACCTCTCCGCCCTCCTCCTGGGGAACATGCGACTGCCGCACCGGGCCGCGGTCCGCGGGTTCGCCCAGGCGCTGGGCTGGCTGGCCCAGATCGGCCTGTTCGTGATGTTGGGCCTCTTGGTGCACCCCGCCCAGCTGACCGGGCAGATCGTCAAGGCCATCGTGATCGGGCTCGTGCTGTTGTTGGTCGCCAGACCGCTGTCGGTCATCGTGTCGCTGACACCGTTCCGGATGCCATGGCGCGACCAGGCGTTCCTGTCCTGGGCCGGGCTGCGTGGCGGCGTGCCGGTCGTGCTCGCGACCGTGCCACTGACCGCGGGGACACCGCACGTCGAGTGGCTCTTCGACCTTGTCTTCGTCCTGGTGGTGATCTTCACCCTGGTGCAGGCTCCGACGCTGCCATGGGTCGCGCGTCGGCTCGCAGTGACGGACAGTGACCGGGCGCTGGACCTTGAGGTCGAGTCCACCCCCCTGGACGAGCTCGGCGCCGACGTCCTGCAGATGACTGTCGGCGCCACGTCCAGACTGCACGGCGTCGAGGTGTTCGAGCTGCGCCTGCCGACCGGGGCCAACGTCACCTTGGTCGTGCGTGCGGGCAAGGGGTTCGTGCCATCCCCGAACACGGCCTTGCGCCATGGCGACCAGCTCTTGATCGTCGCAACCGCCGAGACGCGGCTCGCCGCCGAGTACCGCGTGCGTCAGATCAGCAAGGAGGGGCGGCTCGCCGGCTGGGTCACCAAGCCCCGGCTGCCTGGCCATGGGTCTGGACGTCGCTCGGCGCGCTGACCCGGTGCCACGTGGCGGGACTTTCTGGGACGGGTCTGCGGTTACACTTGGCAGTCAGACCCTGAGAGTGCCAAGTGGAGGAACCGTGCCGACGTACGCCTACGCGTGTACCGCGTGCGAACACAACTTTGAGATCGTCCAGTCCTTCACCGATGACTCGCTGACCCGGTGCCCCGAGTGCGAGGGTCGGCTGCGCAAGATCTTCAACGCCGTCGGCGTCGTGTTCAAGGGCTCGGGCTTCTATCGCAACGACTCCCGCAACGACTCACGCGGCCACTCCCGCAAGGGCTCCAGCTCCGAGTCGCGCGTCGGGTCCGGGAGCCACCCCGCGTCGTCGAGCACATCGGAGCGCTCGTCCTCCGACTCGTCCTCGAAATCCTCGGACTCATCCTCGGACTCCTCGTCGAGCCCGGGCGCGACGAAGACTGCGACGAAGACTCTTCCGAAGTCCGAGGGCTCGGCCGCCTGAGGCGGCTTCCCGGTCCGGACTTCTGCACATCCGTTCAGCTCGTCGCCCGACCTTCCACAGGACCTGACAGGACTCTGGCCCTGGGCTGCGCCGCGGCTAGTCTCGGCGCATGACAACCAGCACCGACGGCGCGCTCACCCCCTCGCCCCGCGCCGAGATCGGGGTCATCGGGGGCTCGGGCTTCTACTCGTTCCTCGCCGACGCCGAGCGCGTCAGCATCACCACGCCGTTCGGTGACCCCAGCGACGACGTGGTCATCGGGGATCTCGAGGGTCGCCGGGTGGCCTTCCTGGCCCGCCACGGCCGGGGCCATCGATTCCCGCCACACCGCGTGAACTACCGCGCCAACCTCTGGGCGCTGCGCTCGGTCGGGGTCCGGCAGGTGCTGGCGCCCTGTGCGGTCGGCTCCCTGAAGCCGGAGCACGGGCCGGGCACCATCGTCGTGCCGGACCAGGTGGTCGACCGCACCTGGGGCCGCGATCACACGGTCTACGACGGCATCGGTCCGGTGGTCCATGTCGCATTCTCCGACCCTTACTGCCCGCGAGGTCGGCAGGTCGCCATCAACGCCGTTCGCGCATCCGGCGACATGGTCGTTGATGGCGGAACCCTGGTCGTCATCAACGGCCCGAGATTCTCCTCGAGCGCCGAGTCCCGATGGCATCAGCAGGCCGGGTGGACCGTCGTCGGCATGACCGGTATGCCGGAGGCCTCGATCGCGCGCGAGCTCGCCATGTGTTTCACCACGATTGCACTGGTCACCGACCACGATGCCGGGGTCGGGGGCGGCGAGGCCGTCACCCATGCAGAGGTGCTCCGGGTGTTCGCCCGCAGCATCGACGGTTTGAAGGCGGTTCTGCGCTCAGCCGTCGCCCTGATGCCGCCCGCCGAGGATGACGCCTCCGCCACCTGTTCGTGTCGGCGCTCCCTCGATGGTCTGACCCTGCCGATCATCCTGCCAACATGAGATCCGACCCCGTGAACGGGTCGGGAGCCGCCGATGTACAGGATGCGCCAAAGGGCGCCATCGAGCGCCTTCTGCCGGCAGGTCTGGTCGGTGAGGGACGGCGGCCGGCCTGGCAGCGCACCCGACTGCGCCGGGTGCTTTCGGCTGGACTGGTGGCTATGGCCGTTGGGTTGGCGATCAACGCGTTCCTTCCCAAGCCAGCTGTTCGGGGCATTCCGGTCGTGGTCGTGGCCCAGGACCTGATGCCCGGGCATGTGCTCGCGCGCGGCGACCTGGTGGTGGCGGACTGGCCCAAGGACCTTGAACCCGGGGGCGCCGTCGCAGATCCTGGAGCGCTCGTGGGCAAGTCGCTCGGTGCGGGGATGTCACGCGGTGAGGCCGTCACAGCAGCCCGTGTTCGAGGTCCAGGACTGCTGGCCGGAGCGCCCAGCGGACTGGTAGCGACCCACGTCCGACTCGCGGACCCGGCCATGGCCGCCATGACGGCGCCCGGCGACCACGTCGATCTGATCAGCTCGGCGGGCCAGGTGATGGCCGCGGATGTCGTGGTGCTGGCTGTGGACGCCGGCTCGACGGAGCGCGGCGGCTGGTCAGCCACGGCGGGGGCCGGGCCACCTGGCGGGGTGGTCGTGGCTGTGGCGAGCGGCGAGGCCATGCGGCTGGCGACGACCGACCCATCCGGATCGTCGGGGCTCGCCTTCAACCTCGTCCTGAGACCGCCCGGGTCCTGAGGGAGAACGAACAGGCCCATTCCTCGACTGGTGCAGGCAGGGACCTGCGAGAGGTGGTTCTCCGCTAGTTTGACGGGCTAGAGGAATCCGTCGGGAAAGGATGAACAGCTCATGAGTGGGTTCAAGAAGTTTGTGATGCAGGGCAACCTGGTCGAGCTTGCCGTCGCCTTCGTGATGGCCGCTGCCTTCGGCCTTGTGGTCAAGGCTTTCGTCGACATGCTCATGTCGCT
>DASVHT010000040.1:0-8803 GCA_036382455.1 Dermatophilaceae bacterium | reverse complement strand
GCCTACCCCGGTGACGTCTTCTACCTGCACAGCCGCCTGCTCGAGCGCTGCGCCAAGCTCTCGGATGAGATGGGCGGCGGCTCGATGACGGGTCTGCCGATCATCGAGACCAAGGCGGGTGACGTCTCGGCCTACATCCCGACCAACGTCATCTCGATCACCGACGGTCAGATATACCTGCAGTCCGACCTCTTCAACGCCAACGTGAGACCCGCCATCGACGTGGGTGTCTCGGTCTCCCGGGTCGGTGGTGCGGCGCAGATCAAGGCGATGAAGCAGGTGGCCGGTCGACTCAAGATCGACCTTGCGCAGTTCCGCGCCATGGAGGCGTTCGCCATGTTCGCCTCCGACCTGGACCCAGCCTCACGCGCCCAGCTCGCCAAAGGCGCCCGCCTCATCGAGCTGCTCAAGCAGAAGCAGGCCTCGCCGATGGCGGTCGAGGAGCAGGTCGTGGTGATCTGGGCCGGCACCACCGGTCAGCTCGACGACATCGCGGTCGGCGACATCAAGTCGTTCGAGTCGCAGTTCCTGGACCACCTGCGCCGCGAGAAGGCCGGTCTGCTGGCGGCCATCCGTGAGTCCAAGAAGTTCGACGACGACACCGAGGCTGGAATGCTCGAGGCGATCAACGCCTTCAAGGAGCAGTTCCTGTCAGGGGGCAAGGACAGCGTTCCCATCGGTCACGAGGCCGAGCCCGGAGCCCTGCCCGAGAACGAGGTCGAGCAGGTCCAGATCGTCAAACACAAGCGATGACGCGTATGCCGGGTGGTCACCCTGACCACCCGGCAGCCGCTCGCCGCACGTGAGCACACGTCATACCGATTCGACACTTTCTAGGAGAGGCGGGAACACATGGGAGCGCAGATGCGGGTCTACCGCCAGCGCATCCGGTCCGTCCAGGCGACCAAGAAGATCACGCGTGCGATGGAGCTCATCGCGGCCTCGCGGGTCGTGAAGGCTCGTCAGCGCGTCACCGAGTCCACGCCGTACGCACGGGCGCTCACCCGAGCCGTGTCCGCGGTGGCGACGTTCTCCAACGAGGACCATCCGCTGACCACGGAGCACGCCGACGTTCGGCGAGCGGCGATGGTGGTCATCACCAGCGACCGGGGTCTGGCCGGGGCGTACTCCTCGGCCGTGCTCAAGGAGAGTGAGAAGCTCGCTGAGCTGCTGCGCGAAGAGGGCAAAGAGGTCATCCCCTACCTCGTGGGTCGCAAGGCGGTGGCCTTCTACAAGTTCCGCCGTCGCGAGTTCGCGCAGGAGTGGTCAGGATTCTCCGACAGCCCGAAGTTCGAGGTGGCTCGCGAGATCGGTCAGCGGATCACCGACGACTTCATCAAGGACCACGAGAGCGGTGGGGTCGACGAGGTCCACGTGGTGTTCACGAGGTTCGTCAGCATGGTCACCCAGGAGCCCGAGGTCATCCGGCTGCTGCCCCTCGAGGTTGTCGAGGGCGACGATGCCCCCGACGCTGACGAGGTGCTACCCCTTTACGTGTTCGAGCCGAGCGCCGACGAGGTGCTGGACGCTCTGCTGCCGAAGTACGTCATGTCTCGTCTGTTCAACGCGTTGTTGCAGGCTGCGGCTTCCGAGCTCGCCGCCCGCCAGCGCGCCATGAAGTCAGCGACGGACAACGCCGAGGAGCTCATCCGCAAGTACACCAGGCTGGCCAACCAGGCGCGCCAGGCCGAGATCACCCAAGAGATCAGCGAAATCGTGGGCGGCGCCGACGCCCTCGCGTCCGCCAAGTAAGAAGGTAGAGAGAGCTAATGACTGCCGTAATTTCTGAGACCGATGCGGGCGTGCCCGCCGCCGGGGGCGGAGTTGGTCGCGTCTCACGCATCATCGGCCCGGTCATCGACGTGGAGTTCCCCGCCGACGCCATGCCGTCGATGTACAACCTGCTCACCGTCGAGGTCGAGCTGTCGGGCGAGACCAAGAGCCTGAACCTGGAGGTCGCACAGCACATCGGCGACAACATGGTCCGGGCCATCTCGCTCCAGCCCACCGACGGTGTGGTGCGCGGCGCCGTCGTGAAGGACTCCGGAGGCCCCATCACGGTGCCCGTCGGTGACGTCACGCTGGGTCACGTGTTCAATACGACCGGCGAGTGCCTCAACCTCAAAGGCGACGAGAAGCTCGAGATCAGCGAGCGCTGGGGCATCCACCGCCCGGCGCCGGACTTCGACCAGCTCGAGTCCAAGACGGTCATGTTCGAGACCGGCATCAAGGTCATCGACCTGCTCACGCCATATGTCCAGGGCGGAAAGATCGGCCTGTTCGGTGGTGCCGGTGTCGGCAAGACCGTCCTCATCCAGGAGATGATCGCCCGCGTCGCCAAGGACCACGGTGGTGTCTCGGTGTTCGCCGGCGTCGGTGAGCGTACCCGCGAGGGCAATGACCTGATCGTCGAGATGGACGAGGCCGGCGTTCTCGGCCAGACCGCCCTTGTGTTCGGCCAGATGGATGAGCCGCCGGGGACTCGTCTTCGTGTCGCCCTCTCGGCCCTGACGATGGCCGAGTACTTCCGTGACGTGCAGAAGCAGGACGTGCTGTTGTTCATCGACAACATCTTCCGTTACACCCAGGCCGGTTCCGAGGTCTCCACGCTGCTCGGCCGGATGCCGTCCGCCGTCGGCTACCAGCCCAACCTCGCCGACGAGATGGGTGTGCTCCAGGAGCGCATCACCTCGACGCGTGGTCACTCGATCACCTCGATGCAGGCAATCTATGTGCCGGCTGACGACTACACGGACCCGGCGCCGGCCACGACCTTCGCCCACCTGGACGCCACGACCGAGCTTTCGCGCGACATCGCCTCCCTCGGTATCTACCCCGCCGTCGACCCACTGACCTCGACCTCGCGAATCCTGGACCCGCGCTACATCTCCCAGGACCACTACGACACCGCGGTCCGGGTGATCGGGATCCTGCAGCGCAACAAGGAGCTGCAGGACATCATCGCGATTCTCGGCATCGACGAGCTCTCCGAAGAGGACAAGATCCTCGTCAACCGGGCCCGCCGGATCCAGCGTTTCCTGTCACAGAACACCTATGTGGCCAAGCAGTTCACCGGCCTGGAGGGTTCGACGGTCTCATTGGCCGACTCGATCGAGGGCTTCACCAAGATCGCCGACGGTGACCTCGATGACGTCGCGGAGCAGGCGTTCTACATGTGCGGTGGCCTCGACGACGTCGAGCGTCAGTGGTCCGAGATCCAGAAGAACCTCTGATCTGGAGCTCTGCTCAGCCCCACCATCAAAGACAGAGCCGGTCGCCCCATGGGGTGACCGGCTCTGTCGTGCCCGGGTCGTCTGCGGTCATGTGTCCGAAGACGTCCGCGGCCCAGCGGTATGCCGGGCTGTCTGCGGTCATGTGTCCGAAGACGTTCCTTTGTTAGGTTGAGCCGCATGCCGGAGACGATCGAGGACTACTACGGGCGTGTTATGGCGGCGGCCGATGACGAGGGCCGCTTGACTCTCCCTACCGGCGGCATTCCTTATTGGGAGATCTTCCCGTTCGAGGCCGAGGGTCTGCGGCTCAAGCACATTGAGCCCCTGGCCGATGCAGAGAAGCCCCGTGATGGCGAGGGTGGGAGGCCTTGCAGAACATGTAGCCAGGTCGACGAACGCAACTCGCTCGACGCCGAGGTCTGGAGCGACGACCACTGGCGCGTTTCGGTCGGCCCGCCAAGCGGCGCTCCCCTGGTACTGATGCTGGTGCCGCAGACCCACCACGACTTCACCACCCTGCCCATGGACCTTGCCGCGGAGATGGGTCAGATCATGGTCGCCCTCGGTGCCGCGATCGAGGCCTTGCCGAGCGTGGAGCGTGTCCACGTCAGCAAGTGGGGTGATGGGGGCGCGCACGCCCACGTCTTCTTCTTGGCCCGACCAACCCGTATGCCGCAGCTGCGCGGCACCATGCTGGCGGTCTGGGACGACTTCCTGCCGCCCATCCCGAGCGACGTCCGCGACGCGAACGCTCGCGCCGTCATACAAGATCTGGTGCGGACGTATGGCGGAGCGCGCTCGGCCGCGAAGCCTGACCACAACCACACCTGATGGTCAGGCCACCCGGAGCCGCCCGTTAGACTCCCTGTAAACGTTCGCGAGCGGAGGATCCCGTTGAGTCAGTTGCAGGTTGAGCTCGTCGCCGCAGATCGCAAGGTCTGGGAGGGCGAAGCCAAGCAGGTCAGCGCACGCACTGTCGAGGGCGAGATGGGGATCCTGCCCGGTCACACGCCTCTTCTGGGAATCCTGGTCAGCGGCGAGGTCCGGATCGAGTCCACATCGGGTCAGACCCATACGGCCACGATCGACAGCGGCTTCCTCTCGATCGAGCACGATCGCGTCACCATCGTTGCCGAGGCCGTTGACGCCTCCCAAATCCGCGCCTGACCTCAGGTGCGTGAACTGCTGCTCACCAGCGAGGTGCTGGTTGGTGGCGCCATCTTCATCGTCGCCGCCGTCCTAGGCGCCGTGTTCACCCGGCGGCGGCTGATCGCGCGCGGCAAGCCTCTGACAGTCTGTGCGCTGCGAGAGCCCGGCGATCGTCGCTGGCGGTTCGGGCTGGTGCGTTACGGCACGACCGGACTCGAGTGGTTCACCCTGCTCGGGTTCTCCCTGCGGCCTGCCCGGCGCTGGGATCGCGGGCTGCTCAACATCGGGGCCAGCCGGCCGCTGGAACCGGGCGAACGGCCTGAGGTCCTTATCCCGGTGGCTTTGAGGGTCGACTGCCGGTATCGCCAGACGCGCTTCGAGCTCGCCCTGGCGCGGGCTCCCTACACCGCGCTGAGATCCTGGCTCGAAGCCTCCCCACCTGGGCGCGGCGTCAACGTCGCATAACTCTTGTCCGGGCCCGTCGCAGGCTCCCTACCCTGCGCTGCGATCCTGCCTCAAGGCCTCCCCACCCGGGCGGGGCCTCAACATCGCCTAGCTCTTGCCGGCGCCGGGCCCGGGCTTCTGCGCCCGCCCGCCGCCCGGCGCCCAGAGCACGTCGCCGCCGATCTCGAGATTGGCCACCCGTCCCAGGATGAACAAGAGGTCCGACAGCCGGTTGAGGTACTTCGCGGTGAGCGGGTTGATCCCACCCACTCCCTTGTCGCTGCCCTCGGGGGCCGGCCGGTCGCCATACGTCTCCAGTGCCGTCCATGCGGAACGCTCGGCACGCCGGGCCACCGTCCGGGCCACATGCAGGTATGCGGAGCCGGGAGTGCCCCCCGGGAGGATGAACGAGCTCAGCTTCTCCAGCTCGTCGTTGAAGCGGTCGCAGTCCGTCTCCAGCTCGTCGACCCAGACCTCCTGGACCCGCAACGGTGGGTACTCATAGCTCGCGGCCAATGGTGTGCACAGGTCCGCACCCACGTCGAAGAGGTCGTTCTGGATCCGGAGCAGCACCGCACGGACGTCTTCACGCAGGGCGCCGCACGTGACCGCCACGCCGATGCAGCTGTTGGCCTCGTCGGTGTCCGCGTAGGCCACCAGGCGGGGGTCTGTCTTCCGGGTGCGGCTGAAGTCCCCCAGCGCCGTGCTGCCGTCATCGCCGGTGCGGGTGTAGATCCGTGTCAGGTTGACCATGGACACGATGCTCTCAGATGGTCCACCGATAGGCTCACCCGGTGATGGAGCGGTTTCGTGTGGTCGGTGGCACCAGTCTGCGGGGTGAGGTGTCGGTCGTCGGTGCCAAGAACAGCGCCCTGAAGCTCATGGCGGGCGCCCTGCTGGCAGTTGGCACGACCCGGCTGACCAACGTGCCCGCAATCCTCGATGTGATGAAGATGGCCGAGCTGCTGCGCCGGCTCGGATGCACGGTCGACTATGACGCAGACGCCGGGGTCGTCGAGATCGACGTCCCCGAGCGGATCGGGCACCGGGCCGACTATGACCTGGTGCGGGCGCTTCGCGCCTCGATCTGCGTCCTCGGCCCCCTGGTGGCCCGGTGCGGGCAGGCGGAGGTGGCGGTCCCCGGCGGCGACGCGATCGGGTCCCGAGGTCTGGACCTGCATGCTTCGGGCCTGGAGACGTTGGGGGCCACGGTTCATGTGACCCACGGCTACCTTGTCGCCGAGGCGCCGCACGGTCTGCAAGGCGGAGAGATCCACCTGGACTTCCCCAGCGTCGGCGCCACCGAGAACATCCTGATGGCAGCGGTACTGGCTGGGGGAGTGACCCGCGTGACGAACGCCGCGCGCGAGCCCGAGATCGTTGACATCGCACGGTTCCTCTCCGCGATGGGCGCCCGGATCGAGGGTGCCGGGACGTCGGTCATCACGGTCGAGGGTGTCAGCGCCCTGACTCCGGTGTCCCACGAGGTGGTGGCTGACCGCATAGCGGCCGGCACGTGGGCGTTCGCCGCGGCCACGACCGGTGGCGACGTCGAGGTGGTCGGCGGCGTGCCTGGGCACCTGGGGGCGACACTTGACCGGTTGACCGATGCAGGCACGGACATCATCACGACAGATCGCGGGTTTCGGGTGACCGCTTCCGGTCGACGCTCGGCGTTCGACGTCGCCACGTTGCCCTACCCCGGGTTTCCCACCGACCTCCAGCCCTTTGCGCTGACCTACAACGCGGTCGCCCAGGGCAGCGCGATGATCACAGAGAACCTCTTCGAGGCACGCTTCCGCACTGTTCAGGAGCTCGCCCGCCTCGGTGCTGACGCCCGCGTCGATGGGCATCACGTCATGATGCACGGGGTCAAACGTCTTTCCGGCGCGCCCGTCCAGGCCAGCGACATCCGGGCCGGGGCGGCACTGGTCATCGCCGGGCTTGTTGCCGATGGCATCACGACCGTCAGTCGAGCCCACCACGTCGACCGGGGTTACGCGGGCTTCGCTGAGGCGCTCCGTGGGCTCGGAGCTGACGTCACCCGCGAGCCGGACGAAGCGCCATACAGATGATGGCCCGACCGGGTGCGCGGATGTCTCCGGCCCGGCAAGCGTTATTCGTGACCAGATCGTTACCCGCTGCCTCACCGCCATCGGGCATGTGCGGGCGTCATCATAGGAAAATCAGCACGCTGGCTCCGGGTGGGGCTACGTGCCTGACACGAGGGGCTGGACGTGACATTTCAGACGGTGGTGAAGCAACCCGCGCGCGTGTCCGAGATCAGTTGTGGCCAGGAGGTCGCTGTTGCCGGTCGGCTGGACGTGCGCACCGTGCCCGAGCTGAGGTTGGCCCTGCATCTCATCCTGGACCGTGGGGTTGGCGACCTGCTGATCCATCTTGCCGAGGCCGAGGTCCATGACGCCACCGGTCTCGGAGTGATCGTCGGGATGCATCATCGCGCTCGTCTCATGGGGCGCCGTCTGGTCCTGGTCGATGTCTCACCTCGGCTCGACCGGCTCCTGCGCACCACGCGTCTGCATCGGGTTCTCACGCGGGCGCCGGATGAGGGCGCGGCCGCTGTGGCAACTCTCACCGCCTGAGACCCCTGCCTGTCCGGCGATACCGGCCGGTACCTTCATCGGTATGTCACCTGCAGAAACCCCCCGCCAGCGTCGAGACCCCGTGTGGGTCATGCGTACCTACGCGGGCCACTCCAGTGCCACCGCGAGCAACGAGCTCTTCCGGCGAAACCTGGCCAAGGGGCAGACCGGTCTTTCGGTCGCGTTCGACCTGCCGACGCAGACCGGTTTCGACCCCGACCACACGCTGGCCAGCGGCGAGGTCGGCAAGGTCGGAGTGCCGATCTCGCACATCGGCGACATGCGGGCGCTCTTTGCGGACATCCCGCTGGCGCGGATGAACACCTCGATGACCATCAACGCCACGGCCATGTGGCTGCTGGCGATGTACGAGGTCGTTGCCGAGGAGCAGGCGGTCGAAGCCGGCGATGATCCTGCGGCTGCGGTGAAGGCTCTCGCGGGGACGACACAGAACGACATCATCAAGGAGTACCTCTCGCGCGGGACGTACGTCTTCGCGCCCCAGCCCTCTCTGCGGCTGATCACCGACATGGTCGCCTACACCGTGGCCGAGATCCCCAACTGGAACCCCACCAACATCTGCAGCTACCACCTCCAGGAGGCCGGCGCGACGCCTGTGCAGGAGATCTCCTACGCCATGTGCACCGCGATCGCCGTCCTGGATGCCGTCCGCGACTCCGGACAGGTCCCGCCAGAGCGCTTCGGAGAGGTCGTCAAGAGGATCTCCTTCTTCGTCAACGCCGGCGTTCGCTTCGTCGAGGAGATGTGCAAGATGCGGGCGTTCGTCCAGCTCTGGGATGAGCTCACGCTCGAGCGGTATGGCGTGAAGGACCCCACCCAGCGGCGCTTCCGTTACGGCGTCCAGGTCAACTCGTTGGGGCTGACCGAGGCTCAGCCGGAGAACAACATCCAGCGAATTGTGTTGGAGATGCTGGCAGTCACGCTGTCCAAGGACGCCCGGGCCCGAGCCGTGCAGCTGCCAGCCTGGAACGAGGCTCTGGGGCTGCCGAGGCCCTGGGACCAGCAGTGGTCGCTGCGTCTGCAGCAGGTGCTGGCGTTCGAGTCGGACCTGCTTGAGTACGACGACCTGTTCACGGGATCTCGCGTCGTCGAGGCCAAGGTGGCCGAGCTCCTCGTGGGGGCCAGGGCCGAGATCGACCGGGTCCAGGAGATGGGCGGGGCGGTGGCGGCGGTCGAGTCGGGCTACATGAAGTCGCAGATGGTGGCATCGCTCTCGCTGCGGCGCCAACGCATCGAAGC
The DNA here is from genome assembly GCA_036382455.1 of Dermatophilaceae bacterium. Classification (GTDB taxonomy): domain Bacteria; phylum Actinomycetota; class Actinomycetes; order Actinomycetales; family Dermatophilaceae; genus UBA4719. The sequence continues at coordinate 114 of DASVHT010000040.1, read as the reverse complement.
CGGTGAGGACATCGTCGTCGGCGTCAACAAGTTCGAGACGACAGAGCCGAACCCTCTGACCGCCGACCTCGACGCCGCGATCCAGACGGTGGACCACGACGTGGAGGCCAAGGC
>DASVHT010000039.1:0-2669 GCA_036382455.1 Dermatophilaceae bacterium | reverse complement strand
TAGCCGGCCAGCCCGGCCAGCACCGCGGTCAGGTCGTTCGGATCCACGTCCGGAGAAGTGTGTGCGCTGAGCAGGGCGTCGACGTCTCCTTCGCCGCAGACGCACACGTTGATCAACACCAGCAGGATGTCCAGCCAGGCGTGGCCGCGGCTCGCCCACGGCCAGTCGACGACGACCACGCTGCCGTCCGCCCGCACCAGCAGACGTTCGCCGACATGCTCGCCACTGCTTCCCGAGTTGGGACGGTGCGGTTGTGGGACCTGGCCACCGGCACCCCGTCGGCGATCCTTACTGTGACCAGTGTCGCGTTCGGGCAGATCGGCGGTCAGACAGTCATCGCGATATCGGCGGGGCACCACTCTAACCATCTACGAAGCAATCCATTCATCTGTCCGGCAGGGTCAAGGTCGACCTCAACACCGGCAGGTCAACATCCGGACTCGAACATCCGCTCATGCCGCTGTCCGCGGTGCAGATGACCGTGTTCCGGTGGTCTCGCGGGCCACCGGCGCTCAGCCGGGACGATGACTTTCCGGGCGGGCGGACGTCTGTCCTCCGTGACCTGACCGACCCACCGTGAGGACCTCGGATGACCGCCACGTACACGTTCGACGTCCTTTGCACCCTCGACGGTTTCGGCTCCTACGGCGAGGCGGGGGACTGGGGCGGCTACTGGGGCAAGCAGGGCCCTGAGTTCCTTGAGCGACGCCTGGCCCAGTACAGCGAGGAGCAGCGGATGGTCCTCGGGGCAGGCACCCTCCGGATGTTCGCCGAGATGCTGGGCCCCATCCCGGACTCGGAGCTGGACCCGATCAACAGCCGGATGAAGCACCTGCCGACGACGGTGCTGTCGACGACGCTGGAGGAGCCCCTCGACTGGCCGGACGCGACTCTGGTGCGCGGCGACGCCGTCGAAGTCGTCGCTCGGCTCAAGAAGGAGTCGGAGGTGCCGTTGCGCTCCCACGGCAGCCTGTCGGTGAACCGGGCGCTCATGGCTGCTGGGCTCGTCGACCGCGTGCAGGTCACGATCTTCCCGGTCATCAGCGGCCGGACCGGGACGGAGCCAGTGTTCGGCGGTGCGGCCGACTTCGACCTCGAACTGTTGGAGAGCCGGACGCTCGACGGTCGCATCCAAGAGCTCGTCTACCGCCCCACGCCGCACTAACAACAGCGGGCGTCCGCATCTGCCGCGACGAGGGTCATCGGTCGTCACTCGCTTTGCGTGCCTGGAGTACCGCGTTCCGCGCCCGTTGCTTCCGGCCGACGACCACAGCTTTCCTTCAAGTTCCTCGCTCGACGGCGTATCCTGAAATATGGCTCCTGGCCGCGGAGCGTGCGCATTCCACCTTGTCGGCCGCTGCTGTCATGCCTGCGGGCACCACGCGACCTCACACAGCTATGAGTGCATCCCCAACGCGACGGATGTCACCACTACTGGAAGCGGCTGTGGCTTCCATGTGATCAGTAGATGTTGTAGGTGTGGCGAGCATCACGCCAACACACATACCGAAGAGTGCCCCGGGCCGGGCGGGTTCGGCGGGGCGGGCTTCACCGCCGGGGACGACTACGGGCTTGGTCCGTGCTCGGTCTGCGGCGGGCAGCACCTCGGCCGGTCCTGCCCCGGGCCGGGCGGGTTCGGCGGGGCGGGCTTCACCGCCGGGGACGACTACTGATAGGGCTCTGTTTGTCGTCAACGGCGCCCATGCGATATCGGCGATCGGCGGCGTTTGCCGCCCGACTCCCCTCAGGCTAGTGCGGGAATCGTTGGTACGGCGGCCCGAGGAGGTCTCCCCCAGCGTCCGACGTCAAAATGTCGGGTCGAGGCGTCCGCGACTCTTTTCTTAAGCTTCGGCGGACGGATAGGTCCGATGAGGGCTGTCCTCCGCGATGCGACGGACGCCCGCTCATGCCGCGTTGACGTCATCGTGACCAGGATCGCAGCGAGCGTCGAATGCGACCTGCGAAGCCTCGCGGCCACACCAGCTCACTCCACGTAGTCGAGCCAGATACGCGAGGTGAAGCCGCCGCGGTCCCGACGACGCTCGTCGGCGATGGTTATGACCTGCTCAGGGCTCGTTCCCAGGTGCTCGGCCAACGCCCGCAACACTTCTCGAGGATGTTGTCGTTAGGTCCCTTGGCCCCATTGGGCAGCCGTGTCGGTGTAACGGCAAAGTCTTGTGGTCGAAAGATACTGTTAAAGCCAGCACCTCTGAATGTTCCGGTGAAGCTCCCGATGGCCCCCAGATCCGGCTCAGGCTGTGCGAAGGCCGCATCCAGCTCCTGCACCGGCGGCACCTGTCCCCATTGGAAACCGCGCATCGTCTCAAGGGCGGGTTCAAGGGCGGGTTCAGTCGGAACAATATCCGTCATGATTCGTCCACATCCTCTCGCATTGACTCAAACGCCCCCGGCGACCGAAGACCCGCCGGCCGGCGCGCTGTGGTGGTCGGTGTGCATGCCCTGTGGTGGTAGGTGTGCGAGCGGGCTGGTGGGCGGTGGCCCTCCAATTGGGATGCTGATGTAAGGTACTGGGCAGAGTATTGCCACGGAGGCGGCGGTCACGCAGCCTGCAGGTTGATCCAGGTCGCCACCGACGGGACCCCGTCTTGATCAGCCAGGAAGAGCATGTACCAGCCGGGCGGAGCGATATTGGGGTTGTCGGGGACGTG
>DASVHT010000038.1:0-2157 GCA_036382455.1 Dermatophilaceae bacterium | reverse complement strand
AGCGTGCCGCCGCTGGCAGTAAGCGTGTATCAAGCGGATTGGGACGGACTCATCCGGCGCGCCTTGACCCGGTTCGGCGGTGATCGCAGATTTGCTGAGCGCCTTGCGGGTCGCCTTGAGCCACAGCTCCCACTCTGGTGGGCTCTGCGGCTCCTGGCCGGCGTGGAGCAGGAAGTCCCCGCAGAGTGGACATCGACCATGCTGCGCCTGGATCAGGCGCAATGTGGCTGTGCCCAGCGGGGGCTGTCTGCGGCGTCGCCGTTGGGCCCAGTAGTCAGTCAGGGCCGGGTCGTCCGGGGACGATGCGCCCTTGACCATCTGATGCCGGATGATCGGAGTCCAGGCGAACTTGTGCACGTAGAAACCGCTGTCGCGGTCGCCGAACACCCACCTGCACCTGGGCCTGGACTTGTTGAACACCCCGAAGTACCGGGCGGTGACCCAGTGTCTGGACTTCTTCGGGTGCGAGTGCCTCGCCCACTTGTAGGTGAGTCTCCACATGTGATCATCCAACGAGGCAAATGCCTTGCTGGACACCGCATTCCGGTAGTAGGCCGCCCAACCCCGAATGATCGGGTTGAGCTTCTGCACCACCGCTTCCGCGTTTGCCCCTCGCAGGACCCGCATCTCGGTGGATAACCGTTCCCGGATCCGTCGTAGAGCTGCCTTGCTCGGCTTGATCAGCAGCTTGTCTCCGTACCGGCGGACGTTGAATCCCAGGAAATCAAAGCCTTGATCGAGGTGGACGACGCTCGTCTTGTCCTCGTTGAAGCTCAGACCCCTGGGCGCCAGCCACGCCGACAGCCGTTCCTTGACCTGTTCGGCCTGCTCACGACTGTCACACAAGGCGACAAGATCATCTGCGTACCTCACCACTATGGGACTGCCCCGCAGCGTCTCACCGGCATGAGTACCGGTTTGCTGGCGGCGGACCCCGGCAGCGTCCTCCAATCCGTGCAAGGCCACATTCAGCAGCAGGGGACTGACCACAGCACCCTGTGGAGCTCCCTGCTCGGTCGGAGCAAACAGACCCTTGTCGACCACCCCTGCCTTCAGCCACTGGGCCACGAGCCCCCTTGCGGGGAATGTGCCCAGCTGACCGAGGATGTGGTCATGATCAATTCGGTCGAATGCCGCTGTCAGATCGGCGTCGAGCACCCACCGCCGTGTGGTGTTCGTGCCCTTCGCGGCCAGGTAGATGGCCTCGATCGCATCATGACAGCCCCGGCCCGGCCGAAACCCATAGGACTTCGGTTCGAACCGCGCCTCCCACTCGGGTTCCAACGCGCCGCTAACCCGAGCTTGCAACGCCCGGTCGACGATCACGGGAATTCCGAGCGGTCGCTGTTTTCCGTTGGCCTTGGCGATGAACACCCGCTTGACGGGCTTGGCTTTCCACGGGGCGGAGTTGTGCTGCATCCAGTCGGCCAACTCGGCCTTGTCCTGGCTGAGCAGCACCACCTGCCCGTCGATCCCCGCCGTCTTGCGGCCAGCATTGACCTCCGTGACCCGCCGAACGCTCAACAGAGTGTTCGACCGGCTGCGGAGCATCAGCTTCTGCAAATTGCGGACCTGTTTGAGGTCCCCTGCCTGCGACGCTGTGAAGATTCGTTGCCGTAGACGCCGTACGTCGGCCTCAACCTTGCGCCAGTCGATGGCGTCCCAGTCGAGATCTTCGCCCTCCGGTCCGTTCACCATCACGTCGCAGGTCGCGGCAACGGCCGCCGCCAGCATCGCCATGGCATCCAACTTGTCCTTCGGTTCCGGTACCGCCGGTCATCGAGTCCACACCAAGCTCACCTGCCCACGTCAGCGCTCTTCCAAGCCCATGCACCAGGCCCGGTATCCGGCCGGTTATGCGGCACGACCGCCGGAAGGGGGCGGTCATCCGTGCCGTTTTCCCGTTGCCTTTCGGCCACCGGCATTCGCTTCTTGGGCATCCCTGTCCCGCCGGGGAATTCAGCCTTCCTCACGGTCGGCCTACCGAACACAACCGCGTGTCCGGACCCCTTCGGGTTTTCCACGTTCCGCACGAGTCAGATACGGCCGGGTCGGGCGCCCCCTGCACCCCGGGACGGCGGTGTTCACCCGGCTGGCCGGACGTCACCAGTCGGCGCCTGCCGCTTCCCAGCGGCCAGTCCTAGACCCCAGCAGCAC
>DASVHT010000037.1:0-3913 GCA_036382455.1 Dermatophilaceae bacterium | reverse complement strand
GCCACCCTGTCGGCGCTCGAGACCATCTATGACGAGCGGATCCACAAGCACGTTCATGACAGGTGGTGAGCAGCCACAGCCGCCGCAGCGCGAGGTCCCGCACGGCTCATCGTGCCAGCCTGTGTTCTTCTTGGATGGAGTTGCCGCCCTCGACCACGAGCAGCTGGCCGGTCAGGTGGCAGGGCGCAGGGGGAAGGCGAGGAATGCCACGAGCTCAGCGACGTCCTGCGACCGGGGGGCCGTCCGACTGGTGTCGCGGCGCCATCACCAGCTCGTGTTCGGAGGCCGACGGGGTGCGCTGGTGAACTGGTCTGACGTTCGTCGTCGTCCCAACATCAACCGTGGAGCCGCGAGCTCGACCGAGCCGCGTAGCGCGCGAGTCATCCGGTTGTAGTCGCCCATGAGCTCTACCACCGGGCCGCAGGACAACCCGGCAAAGCATACGTGAGTGCACGCAAACAAGTATTGGCACAGGACACCCATAGGGATGACCGGTGATCGCTTGCTCGCTCAGTAGCGGGCGCCAACCACGTTGTCGCCCAATGGATCCAGCACCGCGAGGTCATCGGAGTCGAGGGTGATCTGGACGGCGGCGACGTTCTGCTCGAGCCACTTGGCCCGCTTTGTGCCCGGGATCGGCGCGAGGCTGATGCCGAGTCGCGCCCCTTGGCCGTGGACCCACGCCAGGGCGACCTGTGCAGGGGTGATGCCCTTTCGCTCGGCGACCTGCGCAACAGCGTCGGCGATCGCCTGGTTGGCATGGCCTGCCGCACCGGTAAAGCGTGGGTTGTGGCCGCGGAAGTCCTTGTCTTCCAACGAGTCGGGCTTGACCGTGCCGGTCAGGAACCCTCGGCCGAGTGGGGAGTAGGGCACCAGCGCGACGCGGAGCTCTCGCATCGCATCCAGGACCTCGGTCTCGGGGTCCCGGGTCCAAAGCGAGTACTCGGACTGGACCGCGGTGATGGGGTGCACAGCGTGGGCGCGACGGAGCAGCTCGCTGTTCACCTCGGACAATCCGAGGTGACGGACCTTCCCGGCCTGCACCAGCTCGGACATCGCCTCGACGGTCTCCTCGATCTCGGCGTTCTGTGGTGGCCGGTGCAGGTAGTAGAGGTCGATGACGTCGACCCCGAGGCGCTGCAGCGACGCGTCGCACGCCGCACGGACGTACGCCGCGTCGCCGCGAAGCCGGCGGGCGCCGTCGCCTGAGCTGCGGTCGATGCCGAACTTCGTTGCCAGCTGGACCTTTTCGCGTCGATCGTGGATGGCCCGCCCGACGAGGACCTCGTTGTGGCCGGAGCCGTAGACGTCGGCCGTGTCGATGAACGTGACCCCGAGCTCGATGGCCCGGTGGATGGTGGTGATCGACTCGTCCCAGTCGGCCTGTCCGTACGACTGGCTCATGCCCATACACCCCAGGCCCTGTGCCGAGACCTCGAGGCCGTTGGTGCTTCCGAGGGTGATGCGCTTCATGTGTTCAGCTCCGTTCTGCCGCGAGGCGGCGTCGGTAGATCGTGATCTTGGTGTCGAGCAACTCCGTGCAGGCGTCGATCTCGGCACGCAGGTGAGCGACGGTGACAACTGTCTGTCGGGTCGGGCCCGACATAGCCGAGTTCATCGGCGACCGCCAGGACCCGGTCCGAAGCCTGGCGGACTGCTGATAGGGGCGGGAGAACGCGTCATGCGGCTCACGCCGACGTGGTCGGCGATGGTCTGCAGCGACACTCGTCCCACGGTGACGCTCAGCCTGCGTCCCTGCACGCGCCTGAGGGTACCGGGGCGTGCGCCCTACCGATCGTGGTGGCGCTACGACGTCGGCCAGGTGGCGCAGTCCGCCCGCGACCGCCCTACGCGTGCGCGGGGCCACTGGAACGCTATCGACGTGAGGCCCGACGGGGCCGCCGGGTAGTGCGCTGCGCGCTTCTTGGGCCGCCCACTGAGCCAGGATCAGCGCGATCGGCAGCGGGTCCATGTCAACTGCATTCTTCTTGGTGTTCGATACCGGAACAGAGCGTTGTGTGTCTGTACCGGTCAAGAAGGTTCTTCAGGTGTCCCTGAAATGCGGAGCGCGGAACGTCCGACGTCAGGGATGCCGTTGGGCCTCAGCCGGGGTGTTGCCGCTCTACATCTGGGTGAAGGCGGCCTTGGCGGGGTCGGCGCCGATCCGGGCGCTGGAGTCGAGCGCGGTGATCGTGTCCATCTCGTCGCGACTTATGGTGATGTCTGCGGCGGCGAGGTTTTCGTCCATGCGGTGCACGTGCACTGTCTTGGGAATCGCGATGTTGCCGACGCCGAGGTGCCAGGCGAGCACAATCTGGGCAGGAGTGACCGCATGCTTCTTCGCCAGTGCGGTCACCGCCGCGACATCCAGATCAGAGCCCTGGCCCAGTGGGCTGTATGCCTCAACCGCGATCCCGTGGGCGCGGGACCTTGCGGCCAGCGCGGCCTGTTGGAAGGTCGGGTGGAGCTCGATCTGATTGACGGCCGGGACGACCGCAGTCTCGGCTAGCAAGGTGTCCAGATGGTCCTGCAGGAAGTTGGACACACCGATGGCCCGGACACCCCCTGAGGCATAGATCTTCTCCAGGGCCCGCCAGGCGTCGACGAACAGTCCCTGGGACGGAACCGGCCAGTGGATGAGGTACAGGTCAATCACGTCAAGGCCGAGCGCCTGCCGGCTGGCTTCGAAGGCCTCCGCCGTCGTGCCCTGCTCCCCGTTGCGCAGTTTGGTGGTGACGAAGAGCTCCTCGCGAGGGATTCCGGAGGCGGCGATCGCGGCTCCCACGCCTGACTCGTTGCCGTAGCCGGCGGCGGTGTCGATGTGCCGGTAGCCGGCTTCCAACGCGTCTTCCACCACGGCCTGCGTCTGCTCGGGGGGGACCTGGAAAACGCCGAAGCCCAGCTGGGGAATGGTGACCCCGTTGTTCAACCTCAGGTAAGGAACCATGGCTCTGCCAACTCCATCTGCTTGGTGGAAAGGGATCATTCCAGCCTAGGCACGGCGGAGGCTAGCTTGGATTCCCAACCTGTCCCTGCTCTTCCTAGGACCAGCAGACCTACCTTGGGCGTCGAACCCGGGTGCGGCGCGGGACAGAATAGGGCCATGGGTCAGAGTGCAGAGTTTGGACAATTCCTGCGGGTCATGCGTGCCAGGATGCGGCCGGAGCACATGGGGCTGTCGACAACGTCAACAGCCCGCCGCGTACCCGGGTTGCGCCGCGAGGAGGTCGCCCAGCTTGCGGGGGTCAGCACCGACTACTACACCCGGCTGGAACAAGGGCGCCAGATCCGGCCCTCCCAGGCCGTGGTGGACGCCGTGGCCCGCGCCCTCCAGCTGGACGCCACGGAGCGCGCACATATGTTGGATCTGCTGCACAACTGCCCACCATCGTCCAAGTCACCGGCCCCGGTACAACGGGTCCGCCCTGGCCTATGGCAGCTGCTGGACGGCATCGGCGATACCCCGGCCCTGGTGCTGGGACGCCGCACCGACGTGTTGTCCAGCAACCGGATGGCGAATCTGCTCTTCACCGACTTCTCTGACCTGCCGGTCCGTGAGCGCAACCTGACCCGTTGGATCATCCTGGAACCCGACGCCAGGGAGCTGTTCCGGGACTGGAAGGCCGTCGCCGCCGAAACCGTGGCGGCACTGCGGGTCGATGTCGGGCGCCATCCCAACGATCCACAGGCCAATCAGCTGGTGGGCGAGCTAGCCGTCACCAGCGAGCACTTCCGGCAATGGTGGGCCGGCCACCACGTGACGACGCGGCCATCCGGGAGGGTGCGCCTGCACCACCGGACCGTCGGTGACCTTGAGCTTGACTTCGAAACCCTGGCCCTGCCCGACGATGGGGACCAGAGCCTGCGGATCTACTCCACCAAACCGGGCTCGCCCTCCCACGATGCTCTGCGG
>DASVHT010000036.1:0-7581 GCA_036382455.1 Dermatophilaceae bacterium | reverse complement strand
ATGACATGGACCACGTCGGAATCCTCCGCACGGAAGATAGCCGGCGCTGACTTCACCTCAGTGACGTCCCCGACTCCGATCATGCCCCAACCGATCATGCGCTCATCCTGCCGGTCCGCGCGCCTGCGGTCACGCAGCGGTCAACTCTGGCTGCCCTGCCGAACCCACGAAATGGCATTCGCAATCGACTCCGTCGTGACGATTCCTATCGCCCGACAAAGAGCACAAAGCGGCTCTTCACAAAAGAGAGTGGGTCAGGGGTCTGATGCCGTTGGCGCTGAGAGCCGTGCGATCTATCATGTCCGCCTGTCCCTGGCCAGGAGAACCGAATCAGGATCGGTATTTGTACGACGATAAAGCAGTACATGAACAGTTGCGACGTCTATATGCGCTCTAGCCGTTCTTACCACGCGTTGCTCCTCGTCGGTATCAAGCTCGACGTCTCCCTTTTCGGGCGTGTCAGTTCTGCGAGTTACAGTCGACGTTCATCTCGCCCAGAGGATCGGCGGCCCGCCTGAAACGGCACTCAGCTGGCTCACCGACGGGGCGCCGACAGGGTCGGCGTTCAGACCGTACCTTCGTGTTCAGGCCGCCTTGGCCGGGATTTGAATGCGATAGCCCGGAACTGGGCATGTCCGCGACCATCCGCTACTCGGCAATAGGGATCAGGCACACCGGGCGGGTGTCCGCCTCGCAGGAACTGACGGAGGGGGAACGGGTGCGGCGGCTGACCAGAGTCCGCCGCTCGCTCGCGGCGAGATTTGCAAATTGGGCCGCGAGAGTCGATGGCGTCTCGCTCTCACCACCATTCGGGCGCCCCGCTGTTCACGGCTATGTTGCCCGTATGTTGCTGGCCGCAACCGGCCCAGGTGGTCTTGCCGCACTGGCCACAACGAACGGGGCTGCACATGGGTTGTCTCCTCCACGATTGGGTAGGCAACGATCAGGAACGAGACAACTCATATACCCCATGGGGTATATGAGCGAATCCGCTCGTCAGCCCCGCAGTCGCACCATCGTCCAGCTGATGGGCGGCAGGTCGATCGACAGCCGGCCATCGGTGAGGGACGCCGAGGTGTTGGCGGCCGGCGCCACCGACTGGTCGTCGGCGGACGCCTGCCAGTCTGGGTCCTCGTGATGGTAAGTGAGCGCCTCCACCAGCTCCGAAACACCCTCGCGCACCACGCAGTCGAGCGAGACCGCCTCGTCCTTCGAGCGGTTGACGACGAACAGCGTGGTGGCGCCGCTCTCGGCGTCGTGGGTCGCCACGGCGTCGATGACCGCCACCTGGGTGGTCGTGCCCTCGGACGCGGTAAACCCGATCGTCGGCGAGTCGAGAGCGACCCGCAGCACCTCGCCCACGGCGTAGCGCGAGGTCAGGGCGAACGGGTGGAAGATCGTCTGCTTCCACGCGGCCCCACCCGGCTCGGCCATGATCGGGGCGATGACGTTGACCAGCTGAGCCTGATTCGCAGAGAACACCCGGTCGGTGCGGCGCAGCAGCGAGATCAGCAGGTTGCCGACCACCACCGCGTCGGCCACTGAATAGTGGTCCTCGAGCAGCACCGGGGCGACGGGCCAGTCATCCCCCTCGGGCACCTTCGACTCGGCCCGGTTCTGGTACCAGACGTTCCACTCGTCGAAGCTGATGCCGATCACCTTGTCGCTCTTGCGGGCGGCGGCCACGGCATCGGCGGTCACGCAGATCTGCTCGATGAAGCGGTCCATGTCGACGGCGCTGAGCAGGAACCGCTGCAGGTCGGACTCGTCCTTGGGGTGGTAGTAGACGTGCGCCGAAATCATGTCGACCTGGTCCCAGGCCTCGCTGAGCACAGTGTGCTCCCACTGGCCGAAGGTGGGCATCATCCGGCTCGAAGAGCCACAGGCCACCAGCTCCAGGTCGGGGTTGATCATGCGCATCGCGCGACCGGTCTCGGCCGCGATGCGGCCGTACTCCTCGGCTGTCTTGTGCCCGATCTGCCAGGGGCCGTCCATCTCATTGCCGAGGCACCACAGCTGCACCCCGTGGGGATCCTCGGCGCCGTTGGCCCTGCGCTCGTCCGACCGCTCGGTGCCTCCGGCGATATTGCAGTACTCGAGCAGCTCGATGGCGGCGTCCACCCCTCGGGTGCCGAGGTTGACGGCCATCATCGGTTCGACGTCGGCGAGCTTGCACCAGATCATGAACTCGTCGACGCCGACCGTGTTCGGTTCGGTGGAATGCCACGCGAGGTCGAGGCGGGCCGGACGCTGGTCGGCCGGCCCGGCGCCGTCCTCCCACTTGTAGCCGGACACGAAGTTGCCGCCCGGGTACCGCACGTGACTCACGCCCAGTTCCTTGACCAGGTCGAGCACGTCGCGACGCCAGCCACCCTCGATGGCGGTGGGGTGATCGGGCTCGTGGATGCCGGTGTACACGCAGCGCCCGAGGTGTTCCACGAAGCTACCGAAGGTGCGCCGCCGGACGGGCCCCACCGTGAAGGCGGGGTCGACGACGATGCGAGCGGTGGTCATGATCTGCTCCTCTCCGGACGCTCCAGCGCGTCCGGTCACCGGGGATGGACAGGGGGAAGCCCATCCACAGCGCGACTGGCTCGGAATCCCTCTACGTGAACGGTAACAAAGTTGCTCGGTGAGGTGAAGTGACCGTTCACAAGTATTGTCCGGAAACGCTTGACGCGGCCGGTCACAGTCTGTTGTGCTGAGGACGACGACGCGGATGTCGTCACAGCGCAACTCCTTGACAAGCGTTGTCCCAACCCCGCGGTTCGTCCGGGGTACCCCAAACGTCCTGGTGCCGTCAGGCGACCACCACATACCAAGCCCCCCGGCCCTGCCGCACATCATCGCCGCCGTCCCCCGGCCCGTCACGGACTGGCCCCTAGCCGACGGCGCAGGAATTCCCGGGAGGTTCGTTTCATGAGTAGTCCGACACCACACCGGGCGTCACCGCGGTTCGGACGCCGAGCCCTGTTGAGCGGGGCGCTCGGCGCGGCCGCCACCACCACGCTCAGCGCCTGCGGCTCTCCCCTGTCCGCGGGCCTGGTCGGGGGCCAGCTCGCACCTGGCACCGTCCAGTACTGGAACCTGTTCGGTGGCGGTGACGGCGCGCGCATGATCACCATGGAGGACGTCTACCGCAAGAACCACGGTGGACCGAGCTCCCTCGAGGCCGCCACGTTCACGTGGGGCAACCCCTACTACACGAAGCTGTCGCTGGCCACGCTGGCCGGCTCTCCCCCGGACGTCGCGGTTGCCCACCTCACCCGGGCCACGAACCTCGCCCGGGGCGGCCTGCTCAGCGAGATCACCGACGCCGATCTCGCGCTCGTGGGCCTGTCGCAGTCGGACTTCAGCGCCAAGCCGTTCGAGAAGGCCAAGACCGACGGCAAGCTGTACGCGCTGCCGCTCGACACCCACCCGTTCGTGCTCTACTACAACACCGACGTCTGCCAGAAGGCCGGCCTGCTCGACAGCGACGGCCTGCTCAAGCCGATCCAGGGCGCCGCCGAGTTCGAGGCGGCCCTTACTGCCGCCAAGAAGGTCACTGGCGCGTACGGCCTGTCGGTGTCGACCATCGCCGACCAGGCCACGTGCTGGCGCTGGTTCACCACCCTTTACCACCAGCAGAACGGCGCCACCGAGTTCTTCGGTAACAACGGCCGGGAACTGACCTACAACCAGGACATCGCGATCAAGACGCTGGAGTACATGCAGTCGTTGACGATCAAGAAGGAGCTCGTCCCCACCACCAACGACTACGCCGGGGCCGAGACGATGCTGTTCACGGGCAAGGTCGGGTTCTACCTCGAGGGCGAGTGGGAGATCACCACGGCACAGTCGGTGAAGGACTTCAAGTTCGGCATGACCACGATCCCTCAGATCTTCGACCAGCCGGCAACGCAGGGCGATTCGCACTCGTTCGTGCTCCCGAAGGTGAAACACACCCCCGAGCAGCGGAAGTTGGCGATGGGCTTCGTCAAGTCGATGCTCGACCAGTCGCTCACCTGGGCCAAGGGTGGCCACATCCCGTCCTACAAGCCGGTGCTCGACAGCCAGCAGTACCGCGATCTCACACCGCAGAAGTACTACGCCGGCGTCGTCGACTACGTCACCTACGACTCGCCGGCCTGGTACTCGGGCTCGGGATCGACCTTCGAGAACATCATCGGCGCCCAGATCGGCCTGGTCGAGCAAGGTATCGCCACCCCCCAGCAGGGCTTGGACGCCGCGGTCGCCCAGTTCAAGACGTACGTGAACACCGCTGACCCCCTGGCCTGACCCTGACCGAAAGGAGCGATCATGAGCGCTGCACCCGCCGCCCCGGCTCCGGCGGCCGCCATCGATCCATCAAGTACGACCACCCGTGCGCGCGGAGCGCGCAGGATGACCCGTACGGCCTGGGGCTTCCTGGGGCCATTCGCGGTGTTCTACGTGCTGTTCCTCATCTGGCCCGTCATCTACATGTTCATCAGCAGCCTCTTCAACACCACATTGGTGCACCGGGGCCTCGGCAGCTTCGCCGGACTGGCGAACTACCGCGAGATGCTCGGCAAGAACGAGTTCTGGGTGTCGATGTGGAACACCATCTACTTCACCCTGCTCACCGTGCCGCCGCTGGTGTTCATCGCCTTCGTCCTCGCCGTGCTCGCCAACCGGGTGCAGCGCGGGCAGTGGTTCTTCCGACTGGCGTTCTTCCTGCCGTTCATCCTGCCCTCGGCGGCGATCGCGCTGATCTGGAACTACATCTTCACCCCCGCCACCGGCCTGTGGCCGACGATCCAGGGCTGGTTCGGCGACAGCAACCCCCAGTCGGTGCTGGGCACCCCGAACCTGGCCATGGTCGGCATCGCGCTCACCACCGTGTGGTGGACCATCGGCTTCAACTTCGTGCTCTTCCTCGCCGGGTTGCAGGACATTCCGCGGGAGATCTACGAAGCGGCCGCCGTGGACGGCGCGTCAGCCTGGCAGCAGATCAAGTCGATCACGGTGCCGCTGCTGGGCCCGACAACGGGGTTGGTGGTGCTGCTGCAGATCATCGCCAGCCTGAAGATCTTCGATCAGGTCTACCTGATGACAGGCGGTGGCCCGGGCATCAGCACCGAGGTGGTGCTGCAGTTGGTCACCAACACCGCGTTCACCGACTACCGGGTTGGCGCAGCGTCGGCGGCGTCGGTGCTGTTGTTCATCGTCATTCTGCTGGTGACGCTCGTGCGCGAGATCATCGAGCGGGCGTCGGCCAAGAGCAAGAGGGAGAACTGACATGAGCGCCACGACCAACAGCTCCAGTGGACGCGGCGGAGTCGGCATCTCAGCAACGGCACCCCCGCCCCGCCGGGTGACGACGACCATCCGCTCCTCGAACCGGATCTTCGACGGCGTCAGCTGGGTCGTCCTGGTCGTCGCGGCGATCGCATGGCTGCTCCCCAGCCTGTGGGCCCTGAAGACCTCGTTCACCAGCAACGGCACCTCTGCCGTGGGAGCCCAGGCCATCCTCAATGACTGGGCGCTCACGTTCGACTCCTACCTGACGCTGATCAAGGGCGGAGACCTGTGGAACTGGTACCTCGCCTCGGCCGTCACGGGCGTGCTCACGGTGGTCATATCGATGTTCGTGTGCTCGCTGGCCGCCTTCGCGCTGTCCCGGATGAACTTCAGGGGCAAGAAGTGGGCGATGGGTGCGATCCTCGTCGGCATCATGATCCCGAGCCAGGTGCTGATCGTCCCGCTGTTCGCCGAGCTCAACCAGATGGGCATTCTCGGCACCTACTGGGCGGTCATCCTGCCTCAGGTGCCACAGGTGATCGCGGTCTTCGTGTTCAAGCGCTTCTTCGACGGGCTTCCCCGCGATTACGAGGAGGCCGCTCTCATCGACGGTGCCAGCTGGTGGCGGATCTACACGTCGGTGATCCTGCCGATGGCGCGTCCGGTCATCGCGGCCATGTCGATCGTCACGTTCGTGTGGGTCTGGAACAACCTGCTGCTGCCCCTGTTCGTGTTGTCGAACCCGAAGCTGATGACCATCCCGGTCGGCCTCGCCACCGTGCAGGGCTCGTTCGGCCAGCGGCTCAGCGACATCCAGGCGTCCTCGATCCTGGGTGCCCTGCCCCTCGTGGTGCTGTTCCTCATCTTCCAGCGCCAGGTCATCGAAGGCGTCGCCGGAAGCGGCATCAAGGGCTGAATCCTGCTCCCACGAACGGACGGCCGTGACGGCGACGGGGTCAGTCGACCGGCTGGCGGATCGACGCGCTCAGGGCGTGCACCTCGTCGAGGGTGGGGCGTAGGCCCCCGTGTGGCTGACCGTGATCGCCGAGGTGAGCACCGCCCGGTGCAGGGCGGGCTGCACGCGGTGCCAGCTGGCCGCGGCCGGGCTATGGCGCTCATCAGGGCACTGAGGCTGGGCCCGCCGGCCATCCCAAGGCCGGCTGGATGCGCTGCCAGCCGTCTCGGGCCATCGGGTCAATCTGTTGGCAGCCACACGCGCATGGTGCAAAGGCCCGATTGCCCCCAATCGTGGTACGGGATGAGAGCCAGCGGGTCCGTGGCGGACGGCACCTCGTCGTTCGCAGCAGGGTGGTACGGCCAGGGGGAGTTAGTCCGTTGGCGCCAGCTGGCCTCGACGAGGAGTCGACCGTCGGAGCAGCTTGGTGCCACCCCGGTGTCAACGACGAGCTGGTCCAGGCTGGCCGAGTTGTCTGCTGGCTGCTCGGCGCAGTACACCACTGGTCCCCGGTGTACGGCCACGCATCCGCGGATGGCGTCGATCCTGGGATCGGCGTGGATGAACTGCGGTGTCATCGGCAGGTTCAGGGTGACGGTGTCGCCTGCGGCGAAGGTCGCAGTAACCCCG
Organism: Dermatophilaceae bacterium; assembly: GCA_036382455.1. GTDB lineage: Bacteria > Actinomycetota > Actinomycetes > Actinomycetales > Dermatophilaceae > UBA4719. Next base: position 731 of record DASVHT010000036.1, on the reverse strand, counting down.
GCGACGGGGCCGGAGGCGGTGCTCACGCGCTGCTGGCCGGCGGTCGTCTGGTGGGTCAGGGTGGCTCCGTTGGCCCATGCGGGTACGCGCAGGCTGAGCGTCCAGGGTCGCGGAGCGGTCTCCCGCACGCGGATGGTCACGGCTCCTTCTTCGGGGTAGGTGGTCTCAACGTCCAGTCCGATCGGGGTTCCGTCCGGGAGTGCCGTAGTGATCGTGGACGTGGCGTATTGGTGCAGCTGAAGACCGTTGTCGTCGACTGTGGCCACAAGGCTGGCGAGACTGGCGATGGTGCGGGCGATGTTAGGGGGGCAGCAGGAGACGTTGAACCAGGGTGCCCTCAAGCTTGAGAAGGCCCGCGTCGACGCCGTGTCCGGGTCGGGCATGCTGCCCGGCGCTCGCCGGTGCAAGGTGTTGGTGTAGAAGAAGGTGTCGCCATCCCGGGAGACCGCCGTGGCAACAACGTTGAACAGGGTGCGTTCGATGAGGTCTGCGTAGCGTGGTCCGCCGGTGGCCAGCAGGAGGCGCCAGCTGAACATGATCGAGGCGATTGAGGCGCAGGTTTCGGCATAGGCCCGGTCCGGGGGTAGTTCCCAGTCCTCGCCGAACGCTTCGTCCTGGAAGTGGGAGCCCTGCCCGCCGGTGATGTAGGTGCGTCTTGCGACGGTGTTGTCCCACTGCACCTTGAGTGCCGTCAGCAGTTCGTCATCCGCGGTCTCGACGGCGACGTCGAC
>DASVHT010000035.1:0-6299 GCA_036382455.1 Dermatophilaceae bacterium | reverse complement strand
TATGTCGGGCTGACGCGCGCCAGGCGCGAGCTGCGGCTGTCGTGGTCAGGGGCCCGCAACCCAGGAGGTCGGGCCGGTCGGCGACCCTCGCGCTTCCTCGACGGAGCAGCCAGCATCCTGGGCGACGGCGCGCGGTCATCGGCCCGAGCGGCGCGCCCGGGTGCGGGTGGCCCCCGAGGCAAACCGGTGAAGTCGCCGAAGCTGTCCCGGTGTCGAGGATGTGGCAAGGATCTGGTCACGGCGGCGACTCGCAAGGTGGGGCGCTGCGACGACTGCCCGCCCACCTATGACGTTGCGACGTTCGAGGCGCTGCGGGCCTGGCGTCTCGCGGTTGCGGGCGCGACCAAGGTCCCGGCATATGTCATCTTCACCGACGCGACACTGACGGCGATCGCTGAGAAGACTCCTGGCTCTGCCGACGAGCTGGCCACGATCTCGGGGGTTGGTCCCCTGAAGCTGAAGCGCTACGCCGACGATGTTCTGGCCGTCCTGGGCGGTGCTGACCCCGTCGTTACTGCTGAGATCTCCTCTGCTGCAACGGAGTCGGCCAAAGTTGACTCGCCGATCGTGTCCTGATCCGAAGAACTCGGGTTAATTGTGTTGCCTCGATGGTGGGGGCTGTTCTAACCTGAACCAACGTCCAGCCCAGCCGGTCCAGGTGACCGTGCTCGGGAGCCGCGAGAACAGATGAGGAGGTTGGCCCTGATGGAGGACATCACGATGACGAACACGACGCAGATCACCCGCGTCCGCTTCGCGTCCCTGCAGGCTGCCGACCGCAGCCTCAACAGTGTCGATCGAATCACTGTCGGCGTTCGCGGTTCGTTCTACGCCCCGACGCTCAAGGCGTCTGCTGTCAAGGATGTTGCGTACCTCGGCTCCTGGAGACCACCGGTCTAGCTGACCTAGACCAGGCCACCTCCAGGCCGCGGAACCCGACATCCGGGATCCGCGGCCTTTGTGTTGTCCCGGCGGCCGCCAGCGGAGGAACCACCATCCAGATGAAGAGAAGTCGAGCGATCCAGAGCCTCTCCAACAGGGGTAGTGCCACGGATCAACGTGATGACACACACGAGGACACGCCCCCTGACCGGGGGAGACGACACCAAGGAGGTGACGTGAGATGCAGATCACCGCACTCATCGACCTGAACGAGCAGTCCAACGGCTCCGGTTCTGACATCCCGTGCCGGGAGTACAACGCCGAGCTCTGGTTCGCTGAGCGCCCTGCCGACGTCGAGCTCGCCAAGACCCTCTGTGGGGCATGCCCTGTCCGTGCGGAGTGTCTTGCCAGCGCACTTGACCGGGAGGAGCCGTGGGGCGTCTGGGGTGGCGAGCTCTTCGTCCAGGGATCGATCGTCGCCCGCAAACGTCCCCGTGGACGCCCCCGCAAGGACCCGGTTGCCGCCTGAGCTCGACCGGTCATCTTCTGACTTGCTCGTCGTGGTGTGGTGCTTCACCACGCCACCGACCACCTCTTGAGGCCGTTCACATCCATGGCCCTCAGAGCCATGCCCTTCAAAGCCTTTTGTTTGCAAGGAGTTCCACCATGATTTCACAACAGAGCGACATGCTCGCCCGATCTCGGATGGCCGAGATCAAACGTGCTGCCGATCCGAGGGTCAAGTTTCGCGGCTCGCTGCGGATCATGCTCGAGTCTCGTCGGGAGCGTGAGCAGAGTCCGGCGAGGTGACACCTAGAGTGGTCTGTCGTGAGCACTCTCAGTGTTGCCCAGGTGTCGGCCAGGCGTGAGAGCGTCGTGGCGGCACTGACATCGTCCGACCTCGCCGCCATCGTCGACCTCGTCGTATGGGTCGAGGTCGACGATGGAGGCTCTGCAGATGGCGGTCGAGTGGCGATGGCCGCCAGCTACCTCGGGCGCGTTCGGCTGCACCAGGACGGACGTCACGAGGTTCTTCTGGGGCTTGACCCCATCGCCAGCGAAGATCCGATGGCCTTCCTGCCCTATGACCTCGAGTGCGCCAGCCCGGGCCCGCTCACCTCTCGGGACAACGCCTATCCGTATGCCGCCTCGCGGATCCTGTCGCTCTTCGCCGACCCGACCCGTAGCCCTGACGTCGCGGTGATGCACACACCACGTCATTTCTTCCCCGAGGAAGGTGGCCACACGGGCGAACATGGTTCACTAGACGTGATCCAGTCCAGGGCGCCAATGTTGTTGTCCGGCAGGGGTGTTGCCTCGCTGGGGGTCGTGGACGCACACGCGAGGCTGGTCGATGTCGGCCCCACGCTTGCCGCCATGGCCGGCGTACCGGACGATGCCCTGCACGACGCGGTCGGTGACCCGCTCGACGGAGCTGCCCTGACGGAATACCTCGACGGAACGAGCCCGGCAAACGCCAAGGTGATCGGCATCCTGTGGGATGGCGCACACTGCGGCGACCTGCTGCACCTTGCCGAGACCGGCGAGCTCCCGGGTATCGCACGGCTCATCGACCACGGTGTGGCGCTGCGCGGGGGAGGGGTGGCGCAGTTCCCGAGCGTCACCCTGACCAACCACACCTCGATCCTGACCGGCATGGGACCGGGCCGACATGGGGTGCTGGGCAACGTCTTCTATGACCGGGCTACCGGCGAACGGGTCGTGCCTAACAACGCCTCGACGTGGCATCGCAGCGCCGAGTGGTTGCGTCCGGCCGCCAGGACCGTGTTCGAGATGGTCAACAGCGTTGTTCCACAAATGGATTCACCGCGGACAGCCTGCGTCAACGAAGCTGTCGACCGTGGCGCCGACTACTCCACGATGGCGAAGATCCGGGACAGCGGAAGCACATCAGGGGCGGCCGGCCTGGATGACCAGCTGCCGGACGCGAAAGGGTCGATCCACCTGCATGACACCACTCACCTCGACGACTCCTACTACTCATGGGGCACCCAGGTCGATGATCTGGGGCTGGAGCAGATGCGGGAGCTGTGGGCGAGCCCGGAGTCGGCGCCCACGCTGACGTGGTGGTCCTGCGTCGTCAGCGACGCCGGTCACCACGCTGGTGGACCGCGGTCCGACATTGCGCGTGACTCGCTTCGCGACTCGGACTTGCGTCTGGTCTCGTTCCTGGAGCATCTCGATGGGCTGGGGGTAACCGACCAGGTGACGTTCCTTCTCACCGCCGACCACGGTTTCGAGGGGTCCGATGCGGCCGTCACCGGCTCGTGGGCGCATGCCCTGGAGGCTCTTGCCATTCCATTGCGGGATGAAGGCCCTGGCTTCATCTATCTGCTCCCCGACGACTGAGCCTCAAGCCTGGGGCTGTCCGTGCAGCGGGTGGACACTGGTCGGATGACCGACGACGCGGCGCCACCGATCTGCGCCACCTGTGGACGTGTGTCGGATAACGATTCCGATGCCCGCCTCACCTGGGCGCTTGGGGTCGAGAACGGCCGGCAGGTCTGGACGTGCGACCGGTGCAGCCGCGAGAACCTTCGGAGCATCGAGGGCAAGCTCGACTCCGCCTGGTGGTGAGGCGGCATGGGACAGCCGACGGTTCCCAGAACGCCTCGTGACGTTGGCGCTCGCTAGGTCTGTCCGCTCGGGGTCCTTGCGATCCCCGGGTTTGTCAGGGGAGGCAGGTCGGCCTCTGGCAGCCAACGGTCCACGATGGCTCGGCCGGGCACCTCACCCGCGATCTGGCAGAGAACGCCGATGCCGCCGAGCCACACGCGGTGGATCAACAGGTAGGACGGCGGAAGGTTCAGCTTGAGGCCCAGGGTGAACTTGGGGCGTCGGGGATCATTGGTGTGCAACGAGACTGAGCGCAACCAAGCACGGGTGAACGTGAAGGTGTCGGTGCGCAGCGGCTCCATGAACGGCTCGAGGAAGGCCAGCAGCTCGTCCGCGTCGATGTCGATCGTGGACTTGACGAACCCTTGTCGGCGCAGGCCCTCGAGCGAGGCCTCGGCGTCGCCCGCCAACGCCAGCGTGAGCAGCCGGCCCATCTCCGGCGGCAGGCCGTGCGGCAATCGGTTGACCGCCCCGAAGTCGATCACTCCCAGCCGTCCGTCGGCCAGCATCCGGAAGTTGCCGGGGTGTGGGTCGGCATGCAGCAGACCGGCCCGCGCGGGCCCCACGAGCAGGAACTCCATGTAGCGCGAGGCGGCCGCGTTGCGCGCCTCCGGGGATCCGGTCGCGATGATCGACGACAACGGAACCCCGTCCAGCCACTCGCTGACGATGACGTTCCCCTTGTGGTGGACCACGTCGGGGACGGCGTAGTCGGAGTCACCCGCGAAGGCCGCGGCGAACGTCCTCTGGGACCTGGCCTCCAGACCGTAGTCCAGCTCCTCGGCCACGCGGCGCTTGAGCTCGTCCAGGATCGGCTTGATGTCCAGCCCCGGGATCCAGCCGGCGGCAACGCGAGCCACCCGCGACACCTGGTTGAGGTCGCTGATCAGTGCTCGCCCGGCGCCCGGGTACTGCACCTTCACGGCGACGTCGCGGCCGTCCTTCCACACTGCCCGATGCACCTGACCGATCGACGCAGCCGCTGAGGGCTTGTCCTCGAACGAGGCGAACTTCTGCCTCCAACGCGGTCCGAGCTCTGCGGCCAGCACATCGTGGACCATGGCCGCCGGCATCGGAGGCGCGGCTTCCTGCAGCTTGGTCAACGTTGCGCGGTACGGTCCGGCCAGCTCCTCGGGCATGGCGGCCTCGAAGATCGACATCGCCTGACCGAACTTGATCGCCCCGCCCTTGAGCTCGCCCAGGACCTTGAAGAGCTGCTCGCCAGTGCGGGCCTGGACCTCAGAGGCGACGAGCTCGGCCGACTTGCCGCCGACCCGCTTGCCCAGCCCCAGCGCAGTGCGCCCCGCGAACCCCAGCGGCAACGCGGCAAGCCTGGCCGCGCGCGTCACGGCATTTCGGGGGGGGTCACTCACCCCGTCATTGTCGCTTGCTCGACCGTGCAGCCGCACAGCGGATGCGAAAACCAGCGCCGTATCTGGATCGTCGGCCAGGGCAGGGAGAGCTCGAGCGACAGACCAGCGGGGACCGGCTGCCCATCCAGGAAGGTGTGCGCGATCATCGCGGTGGCCCCGGTCGTCATGGCGGTCAGCGTGCTCTCGAGGCTGATCGGTGCGTGAGACAGGAACGATCCGCGAGCAGCGAGCTGGGACAGCACCGCAGGCCAGGCAGCGTCCCGGTCGCGACGGTGCAGGTCCAGACACGTGAGGCATGGTCCGTTGCCCCCGACGATGAGCGGACCAACCTGGACCCGGTGACCTTGAACGACCAACGGCAGATGCGGTATGCCGCGGCGCAGCCAGGGCTCGCCGGCATCCGGCGGGAGCGCCCCCATCGCGGCCAGCACGACCAGGTCCGGCGGCTTCGACGTCGATTCCGAACGCGAGCGTCCCTCTCCTGCCCGGTGACCGCGTAGCTCGAGGTCGAGCATGTTCACGGCGTTGGGTCCCACGCTGACCCGGCCGATTCCCCCGACCCGCAGCAGATCGGCCAGCGCGCCGGGCAGGTCGCCCTGGCCGGTAATCACCACGTGATGGGTGGATCTGGCAGCGACGTGGTGGTAGCCGTCGCCCGCGAGGCCGTACGCCGCCGCAACCGCACGGGCGTCCCCGCTGAGCAGATGGCGTCGCGGCTCGTCGACCGGGGACAACCAGGCCCGGTCCGCGGCGCTCTTGACCAGCAGATGATGCTCGTCCAGGGCTGCGATCAGGGCCGACACCCGACCTGCGGGGACGCCGCTGGTGGCGGCCACGGCATAGAGGGTCCGGATGTCCAGGCTCCCGTCCAGACGCTCCACCACGGCGATCTCGGCGTCACTGAGCCCGTCCAGGACGACTCCGCCGTCGGGGCCCAGGCCCAGCTGAAGCGACCCCGCACCGCGCCGAAGCGGTCGTACGTGGTTCTTGAGCCGGGGCCTGCTATTCATGGGTTCCTCCTGCGATGGGGTCGTCCTGAGGAAACCTGCCACCCTCTCGGGGCGGATCTGGCCCCGTCCACAACAGTTGAGTAGGAATACCTATACCGGACATGCGAAAGGGCGGCACCCCAGCGTGATGCTCGGGGACCGCCCTTTGCGATGTTCGGTGGCGCTCAGGCCTTGCCGAGGATGCGGTTGAGGTTGGTGCCACACACCGGGCACTTGCCCTTGGCCATGCGGCGGCCGTTGGTCTCCACGACCTTGCCTGTGGCGTCGCGCTTCGCCTTGCATTTCACGCAGTAGAAGTCGCCCGTGTACATCTCGCCGGTCTCTACAGACTCTGCCATTTGTCCATGTCTCCTGTGTCGTTCCTGGCCGCTGTGTGCGGCACCGGTCTCGTGCGACC
>DASVHT010000034.1:0-12146 GCA_036382455.1 Dermatophilaceae bacterium | reverse complement strand
CAGCGCCGCCCGACGGCCACGCGGAGACGTCTTCGAAGCGGCACTCATCACCTCGAGGCATTCTGTCCATGCCTGAGCGAACATCGCGTCGTAGATGGCGTTCTTCGAAGCAAAGTGGGAGTAGAGCGATGGCGCCTGCATGCCCACCTGTCGCGCTAGGTCGCGCAGCGTGATCTGCGAGAGCCCTCCCTGACGGGCCATCTTCCACGCCGCATCAAGGATCTCCAGTCTTGTAGCAGAACGACGTTCGGTTACCCGGTCCTTGATAGGCGTAACTAACATGGTTAGGAGTTTGCCGCGCGAGAAAGCTGATGTCAAGGGGTCTTCACCAGCGTGGCCGTCATGTGGCTCGTGCCCGATCGACGGGTGGAGCGCTACCTCGCCGCACGGGAGTCGAGCGCCGCATAGGACCTCGGAGCTGAGATGGGGCTCGAGCTGCTGGCGCGACTCGCCTGGCACAGACGTGCCCGCCGAGAATACGGATCCGCGGCGGGCCAACGACCTGTTCAAAGCTGGCATGTTCAACGCTCATGAGTGTCCTGGGCCGTCATCGCTTCCGGCGTGGTGGCCGCCCTTGTCGTCGCCCGGCTCGAGGTGGGCGGTCAAGCCGCCCTTGTCATCACCGGACTCGATGTGCGTGCTCAGGCCGCTCTTGTCATCACTGGACTCGACGTGCGTGCTCAGGCCACCGTTGTCATCACCGGGTTCGGCCACGGCAGTGGCGCTCAGGCCTCCCTTGTCATCACCGGGCTCAAGGTGGGCGCTCAAGCCACCCTTGTCATCACCGATCTCGACGTGGGCGGTCAGGCCACCCTTGTCGTCACCAATCTCGATGTGCTTGCTCTGGCTGCCCACGAGCGTGGCTTGTGACGGCACGCGAACCGGATCGCTCTGGGCGGAGGCGTTGGCGATCAGTCCGAGGCTGGCCGGGACGATCGACAGGAGTGCCGCCCCCGTGATGATGATGCGCTTCATGTCAGTTCCCTTCGTTGTCTGCGCAGATACTTTCTGCGTGGAACCTTTCTCCTCTCCCGGTGGTACGCCGCGCCATCAGACGTTGGCAGTAGTACTAACCCAGCCATGGGCGTGAGATACACCCAATTTGACGAACTACGTTGCCGTTGTTTGGAATTCGACTTTCTAGCCTATGCGTCAGAGCGTGGAACCCGAAGACAGATAGCACTGGTAGCACGTGTAGCCATCGTTTGAACAAGCCCTCATCGGCTCAGGTCGACCGGCCCCCCGATGTCTTTGCGCGGGCGCTCGCGGAGTCGGCATACCCCCGAGCCACGGACTCGATGATCTCAGCGCCACGGTGCAGTCCACCCCGCGCCCGCACGCGCCTGCCGATGTGGGTCAGTCGCTGACGCATAGCTGGATCGAGCACGATCGCGAGGGCGGCGTCCATGTCCTCGTCGGTGAACTCGTACGTCGCCAGACGCACGCCGAAGCCGACCTCGTGCATGCGTTGAGCGTTGTCGTACTGGTCCCAGAACAGCGGCAGCACGATCATGGGCTTTCCGAAGTGCAGGGACTCGGTGGTCGTGTTGTTGCCGCCGTGCGTGAGGACGGCATCGACCTGAGGGATCACCGTGGCCTGCGGCAGGAACTCGCCGCCGACCATGTTCTCGGCGAGCTCGTACTCGGCGTGCCGGGGCCCCTTGCTGACGATGTAGCGGTGCCGGGTGCGCCCGAGGACATCAACCAGGCGCCTCATGAGGTCGAGGTCAGAGCTGCCGAGCGATCCCAGCGAGAGGTAGATCAGCGCGCTTCCCGTGGGCCGATCGCGGACCTCGGAGGGGACCTCGTAGACCTGATCGGTCTCGCGGACGCTCGAATCCATCCTGTGCCATGTCGGTCCGAGCGGACGGGAGCCGGTGTAGTCGGCCTCTTCGGGGTATACGTACAAGTTCGCGTGCTCGGAGGTGTGGACAAACTCGAGATCGGGCAAAGCCGGAGCGCCCCGCTCGATGACCCAGGCGTTGAACGCCTCCCAGATGCCGCGATGGGTCCGGTCGTACTCGGCGCGAAACGCGGCCCACCTGCTGCGGTCATCGGCAGGCAGACCGGAGTACGCCGGGGGGATATTCTCGCCCGGAATCTCCAGGGGGTTGCAGGAGACGATCCGTACATAGGGCACACCCGCGGTGAGGAGCGCCGGGAAGGCGATGACGTTGTCCTCGACGATGACGTCCGGCCTCACCCGCCGAAGAATCGCCGTCAGCTGCGGCTGGCAGAATTTCGACCCGTCGACGAGCGCCTGCCAGGTCGGCGCCATGAACGTCTCGAGCTGGTCGACCGTCTGCTTGCGGAACTGCGGCGCCGCCTCACGGATGAAGTCCTTCCAGAACTGCCCGGCATCCTGTTCGCTGTCGGCCCCGCTCTCGATGATCTCAACCGGTGGGGCGAGGTCGACGAGGTCCTCCTCGAACCCGAGCGCCTTGAGCTTGCCCTTCCACGAGGTCTCAGCGGCGAAGACCACCCTGTGCCCGCGCCGGCGGAGCAGGTCGGCGATACCGATGCACTGGTTCGTCGGACCGTAGGCCGATTCAGGCATGAACAGGATCGTGAGCTGGCGGTTCGTCATGGGGTCCCTCTCATGCTGCTCAGTGTGTCGCTTTTTGCGGCGTGAGGCAGCCCTGCCGGCTGCGACAAACACCAGAACCCGAGCATCCCTCGGTGGGAGGATGACGCCATGCAGCAGATCGAGATCCAGGCCGCGCCGCTTGAGATGCTTAGGATGTTGCTCACCCCCCAGCGGTCGGATCGGCTGATGTCACAGGCTGCCCGTGCCCGCGTTCTTCTCGCCGATCGCGTGGTGTGGAACGTCAACGCCAGGCGGTGGTGTCGCGGAGATGCTGCAGACCCTGCTCGCCTACGGTCTTGGCGCGGGGGTGGACACCCGATGGCTCGTGCTCGACGGTGACCCAGCGTTCTTCGCGATCACCAAGCGGATTCACAACGCGCTCCACGGCTCTGTGGACGGCGTATCCGGATTCGACGCCTCCGAGCACGAGCACTACGAGCGGGTGCTCGATGAGAATCTGAGCACTCTGACGAGGCTGGTCCGGCCGGGCGACATCGTGCTTCTGCACGACCCGCAGACCGCAGGGCTCATCGAGGGGATCCGCGAAACCAGAGCCAACGTCATATGGCGCAGTCACATCGGTCGCGACGACCCCAACCCCACCACCGAGCGGGGTTGGGACTTCCTGCGCGGCTACCTCGAGAACGCGGACGCCTTCGTCTTCTCACGGCAACGTTACGTCCCACACTGGGTACCGCCCGATCGCGTGCGGGTGATCGCGCCGTCGATCGATCCGTTCTCTGCGAAGAACCGCGAGCTCGACGACCTCGAAGTCAGTCATGTGCTGCACAGGGTCGGGCTGATCGCCGGTGGCGACGGCAGCGAGGCGGTCGACTTCACCCGACGTGACGGCACCGCCGGCGTGGTGCGCCGACATACGGACCTGCTGTGGGGCTCAGAGCCACCTCCCGCCGATGCGCCACTGGTCGTCCAGGTGAGTCGATTGGGACAGGCGCAAGGACATGACCGGCGTGCTGTCGGCCTTCGCCGCTCACGTCGGGCCCGCCACGCAGGACGTGCATCTGATGCTCGTGGGCCCAGACGCATCCGCGGTTGCCGACGACCCGGAGGGCGCCGACGTTCTCGCCGCCTGCCGCGCCGCGTGGGTGCGGCTGCCCGATGCGGTGCGTAAGCGGTGCCATCTCGCGTGCATCCCGATGGATGACGTCGACGAGAACGCCATCATCGTCAACGCGCTGCAGCGACACGCCACCGTGGTTGTCCAGAAGAGTCTGGTGGAGGGCTTCGGCCTCACCGTGACCGAGGCCTTGTGGAAGAGCCGTCCGGTGCTGGCGAGTGCCGTGGGCGGCATACAGGACCAGATAGTCGACGGCGCAGGAGGCCTGCTGCTGCCCGACCCGAGCGACCTCGGCGGTTTCGCGCAGCGTCTGCAGCTGCTGCTCGACGACCTCGCGACGGGCGAGCGGATGGGGTGGAGGGGCCATGAGCGGGTCAGGGACGAGTTCCTCGGCGACCGACACCTGATCCAGTATGTCGACCTGTTTGGTGACCTGATCGGCCAGTGACCCATCACCGAGGCTGCGTCTAGACCGCCACGACGCAGTCTCGACCGGCACGCTTCGCCTGGTACAGCGCGGCGTCGGCTGCCGCGACGGCTCCTCGGGCCGGGCCCGGGCGGCCCACGCCGACCGAGACCGTGACCTTGAGCCCTGGAGCGACCTTCTCCCACGGGGCGTTGCGCACGGCATCGTGCAGTCGCGTTGCGACCCCTTCGGCTGCCTCATCCCCTCCGAACACCAAGATCAGGAACTCGTCGCCGCCGTATCGCACCGGCACGTCGTCTGACCGGCAGTGTGTGCGCAGGATGACGGCCATCCGCCGCAGAACCTCGTCCCCGACGCTGTGCGAGTAGTGGTCGTTGACATTCTTGAACTCGTCGACGTCGACGAACACGACGGACAGGGAGTCATCCGCCCTGTCGATGGCACTGGTCATCATCTGCCGGTTCCCCAGGCCTGTGAGCGGGTCGAGCAGAGCCGCCTGGCCGATCCGGCTTGTCTCCGCGGTGAGAGCGCGCACCTGGTTGCGCGTCTGGAGCGAGGTGAACCGGCCGTCGCGCTCGACCCACACCCGCGCGAGACCCTCCCGGGCGAGACGCTTCCACAGGTCGACGGCCGGATGTGGGCCGTGTTCGGCCTGCTCCAGCTCGGCCAGAGCCTCCATCGCGGCGGCGGCCCAGATGTCGCGACCGGCCCGGTTGGCGTTGGTCATTGCGGTTCGCAAGTACCGGCGCGCCTCGTCGTAGTCGCCGGACTCCACGGCCGCTTGACCCAGGACGAAGTGGGCGAGGTGGGTCTCGACAAGCTCGTGTCGCAGCCGGAAGCGCGGAATCGCGGCGTTGACCCGAGCGGCGGCAAGCTGAGCGTGCCCGAGACGGCTCATCGCGTACGCCTCGATGACCTCAGCGCGAGCCGCCATCTGGGAGTTGCCCGCAAGGTGAGCGATCCTGCCCATCATCAACGCCTGTTCGGCGCATCTGACCAGATGCGGCCCCGCTTCCCTGGCCTGGCCGACGACGAGCAGCGTCGTGGCCCAGAAAGCGTTCATCAGGGCCCGCTCCTGCGTCACCTGGACGTCAACGTCGGCATCGTCGCCGAGCTGGATGCCGTCCAGAAGCTCGTCGGCCTGCTCGAAGAGGTACACCGCACGCAAGGCCACCGCCACCGCGGTGCTTGCTGAGAGGTGGCTGTAGCGGCCGGGCTTCGTGTTCGCGACGAGCCACGTCCCTTCGGCGAGCGCATCCATCGCCCGGCCGACCTCCCCGGCACTGGTCGAGGACTCAGCCAGCAGGGCCAGAGCCTTGGCCCGCCACATGGGGTCGGGGTCGTCCTCCACGTCGATGAGAAGGTCCAGCGCCACGGTCACCGCTTCGTGGTGGCGGCCCACCTCCTGCAGGGTGATTCCCTCGACGTAGCGCAGGAACTGGGTGCTGGTCCTGTCACCCGCACCGACGGTCACGAGCAGACCCTCGCGGCACCTGAGCACCGCCCGTTCAGAGAACCCGGCGATGTAGAGCTGGTGGGCGTTGACAACCAGGGTGTGGAATGGACCGAACTCGCTCATTCGAACGAGCGAGGTGCTGATCGGCTCCACCATCGGCTGCCCTATCTCGAGTTCCGGTGCGGCGAATCCAGCGCACGGTATGGCGACCATCGGCCGACGCTCGCAACAAGGGGCGTGTTGCTCGCACGTTATCACCCGGATGGTGTCCAGGTATGAGCTTTGTCGGTGGAGTCGTCTAGGTTTCAGTCTCATCGGGAGTGCGGGTTCTGCACCTTGGCGAAGGCCGGTCACTCTCGGCGCTGTTTCAGGTAGCCTCCTGCACGAATGTCCAAGCACTCGACGGATAACGGATGGTGATGAACGAGATGGATGGTCTCGAGGCGGCACTTGCGGCGACAGAAGGGCGGGTTGATGTCGCACTCAAGGCCGCTGCGGCCGTCACACGCGAGCTGAAGAAGGCCAAGGCCGGCGCTGAGCGTGGACAGCTCCGTGACCTGCGACGCGCGCTGAGCGCAGCTGCCGTTCTCGCTGGGGATGCCGCCCGAGCTGCAGAGGACGCAGGCACGTCCTTCGGCTTTGACGAGCAGGAGCACCTGGTGTCCGGCTCCTTCGCCCAGGAGCTACTCAATGCCGCGGCCGCACAGAATGTCGCGATGTTCGAAGCAGATGAGAGGCTGCTGTGCTACCCGTCGCTGATCAAGGTGATTCCAGCGGACGCAGCCGTCGAGATCGACAGACGCCGGGAGAAACGACTGCGCCCGTCTGTGCTTGTGGGACTTCTCGCCGCGACGCAAGCACGGCCACCGCGGTTCCGGCCTGAGCCGTTCCTTGAGAGCCTGGAGCGCGGGTACGACCTGGTCAGGTCTCGGGGGCAGCAACGAGACGGCGCGGTCGTGCGCCTGGTCGACGTGTAGTCGCGTTGTTGACCCTGTTGCCCGGCCAACAACGCGACTACACGCGCGCCGAGTTCGCTCGCGACCTGTACCTGCTCGACTCCAGCGCCGTCGCGACAGCGAAGTCCGGTCGGGGGCTGCGTTGGCATGCCAGCTCGGGAACGCGGGGCTCAGGCACCCTGGCGACTGTTGCCCAGACGGGGCAGCAGCAGCTTTATTGGGGCATCTCCTTCACGGAGCGCTCATGACGGTCCGGGTCGGGCCCCCGGCAGCGGTGCTTGGGGGTGGGTCGATGAGCTCGGGCTCCTACGCGGACTTTCTGGGGAAGGAGTACCTGTCCTCCTACCTGTCGGCTGGCGGCGGCTCGGTGAAGCTCGTCGTGACCGGGGACGCCGATGTCGCCGACCGCTTTGAGCGGTCCCTCCGCGAGGTTGCCGACCGCCAGGACTGCATGATGGTTCATCTGTCCGCCGAGACAACCAAGTCACACATGATCGACCAGGTGTTCTTCGCAGTGGCTCGACAGATCGACTGGGACATGGTCGCGGTGGCGATCGTGGGCGCCGCGTACGACAGCATCACCATCCCCGCGGCCCCCGGTCGCCTCAGTGTGGCCGAGGTGGCTGCCGACCACGATCTGGATCCGCGCGAGCTCTACCGCAGCGTTCGGCGACAGCTTGAGCACAGCCTGCTCACCGACACCACTCTGCCCCGCGAGCTTCGCCGGGCCCTCCTTCGACTGGCTCAGTCGCACCTGGGCAGCGGCGACGTCCACCCCGGCGAGGCCCGGGTCGTTCGAGACTGGCTCACGGGCGAACCCGTCGGGCTGCGTGAGCTGCGCGACGCGATGATCTATGCGCGGATCGGTCGCCACAATGCCCGGACGATGCTCACCTCGGTCGGGCGCCTCCTGCTGCGCGCCGGCCACGGCGGACTGGTCGTGCACATCGACCTCACACGTCTGGCAGAGGCGCGACGCCCGCCTTTGCCCGAACGCACCGGCATCTACTACAGCAGGGCCGCAGTTCTGGACACGTACGAGCTGCTGCGCCAGTTGATCGACGCGACAGACGACCTGGCCGGGATGCTCGTCGTGGCGGTGGTGCCACCCGACCTGGTCAGCGATGAGAAACGTGGGCTGCCCTCCTATGCTGCTCTTCAGCTCAGGGTTGCCGACGAGGTGCGGGATCGGCGCCGGACCAACCCGTTCGCGTCCCTGGTCCGTCTCGATGTCCGGCTGGAGGCCGTGCGGTGAACACCGAACACCAGTGGGACGAGGACCGCCTGGCACAGAGACGCGCGGTCGAGGCCTTGCGCAGTGGAGTGCCCAACGGGGACGCGGTCATCGCCCTGGGCTCAGGCCAGAGCGACATCGAGGACCGGTTCACCGGACTGCTCGAGGACGTCGGTGGACCCCGGAACGGTCGATCCGGTCGCGCCTCGATGCTGCTCGGTGCCGGGTTCGGGGCGGGCAAGAGCCACCTGCTGACCCACCTGGGCCACCTCGCCACATCCGCCGGCTTCGTCGTCAGCACCGTGGTGATCAGCAAGGAGACCCCGTTGCACGACCCTGCGAAAGTTCTGCGGGCCGCAATGGAGTCCGCAGTCGCCCCTGACGGCGGCCGCGACGTCGTCGCTGACGCTGCGGCGACCCTGGACACAGACGGCCCCGGCCATGCCGAGCTGCTGCGCTGGCTGAGAGGACCCGGCCGTGACATGAACGAGCGGTTCGACGCGACACTCCTGCTGCATCAGAGGCTCGGCAGCGACGCGCCCGGCGCCGACGAGGAGTTCCTTGACACCATCGTCCGATTCTGGTCCGGTGACCCGCTGCTGATGCCGGACCTGCGTCGTCAGCTCAAGGCCGTCGGCGAGGCCAAGAGCTTCACGTTCTCGCCCGTGAGGGTCCGGGATCTTGCCCGCCAACGGCTGCGGTTCCTCCCTCGGCTCTTCCGTGCGGGGGGACACGCCGGCTGGGTAGTGCTTTTCGACGAGATCGAGCTGATCGGCCGCTATTCGCTGCTGCAGCGGGGCCGGTCCTACGCCGAGCTGGCCCGCTGGCTTGATGGGGACCCCGCTGACGATGGCGAGCCCCTGGTTGCTGTCGCAGCGATAACAGACGACTTCGAGGCAGCGGTCCTGACCGGCAAGAACGACCGCGAGGTCCTGCCCGGACGTCTGCGTGACAAGCAGACTGCGGAGTATGCCGAGGTGGCCGCCCTCGCAGAAGAGGGGATGCGGCACATCGAACGAGACCTCCTCCCCCTGGCGCCACCTGACGAGGCAGAGCTGGACCGCGCGTACCGCACCCTTCGACAGCTCCACGGGAGCGCATTCGGTTGGCAGCCGCCGGACGTCGCGGGTCTCGAGCAGCTGGGTGCAACGAGGATGCGCCAGTACGTTCGAGCCTGGATCAACGAATGGGATCTCGTTCGTCTTGATCCCGACTATCGACCCATCACGGACGTGGTCGACATACCCGGCGACTACCGTGAGGTCGCCGAGCTGGACGACGAAACCTCCTGAGCAAGGCAGCCCGATATCCGGGACCTCTTGGCAGGACGGGACAATCAACGCACCGCGCCGGGCGGCATCGCCTTGGCTTTCGGGCCGCGGCATACGCCCGGAGGACCTGGCCTGCGATCCGCTACTGTGGGAGGCGAACCACCCACACGCGTGATCCAGGGAAAGCCGGTCCGAATCCGGCGCTGACCCGCAACCGTAAGCCGCCTCCCCAGGCGGCGAGCCGGAACACCTGGTGATCGCGAGCGGCTCCTTCGTACCGTCGAGGTCTACGGGGCGGAGCCCGGATCGCCACGGTCCGAGCACGCCCTCGTCCGCGCAGTCGCGCGGCGCGAGGGCGTTCTTGTGCCAGGGAGCCGGGTCCGTCGCGGACCGCACTCCCGAGAGGCACTAATGTCCCCCGAGCTCTCCCCAAGGACCAGGATCGGTGTCGTCAGCGCGCTGGCCCTGGCCATCGCGCTGGCCTCTGCCGGTTGCGGCGCGTCATCCAGCCCTTCCAGCTCGCCCAGCACACCCATCGCGACCACCTCAACCAGCAGCCCGGCCGCTCAGCGTGCAGCCGCCTACGTCGCCAAGAACCTCAAGGACGGCGACCATGTCGAGGGCAAGTTCGGCGCGGATCTCGGTCAGACCTCGGACGTGGCGCTGGGCCTTGCCGCGACGGGTGGCCAGCCGGCCACGCTCGCCAAGGTGCTGACCTACCTGGATACCCATGGCGCCGCATATATGCATGGCGACCCAAGCACCGGCGAGAAGGTTGGCGCCCACTACGTGGGATCGACCGGCAAGCTCGCACTCGTGGCGCAGGTGACAGGCAAGAACCCGTCTTCCTTCGGCGGTTTCGACCTGATCAGCGAGCTGCGCAAGCTGATGGCAAGGGACGGCCGATTCAGCGACGACAGCAAGTTCGGCGACTACTCCAACCCTCTGGGCCAGGCTTTCGACATCCTCGCGCTCAAGCGCGGCACGTCCGAAGGCGCTCCCCAGGTGAGCGTCGACTACCTGCTGACCGCCCAGTGCGCTGACGGTGGGTTCGCGGAGACATACCCCAAGGCTGGAGCGACGTGTATCGCCAGCCCGGACGCCACGGGGCTCGCGCTCCAGGCGCTGGTCGCGACCGGAGCCGCTTGTCCTGCCGTGAAGGCCCTTTCCTGGTTGAACGCGCACCAGCAGGCGGACGGCTCCTTCGTCAGCAACGCCGATCCCTCCAAGCCGGCCACCGGCAACGTGAACAGCACGGCATACGCCGCCATCGGGCTGAACTCAGCCGGCAAGAGCACGCCCAAGATCGTCAGCTATCTGACGTCGGTCCAGAACGCGGATGGCGGCCTGGCCATCAGTCCGGGCGGCGCCGACAAGAAGAGCAACGTCTTCGCGACGGCGCAGGCGCTGGATGCGTTCGCCGGCGCCAGCTTCCTCGCCATCGGACCTTCGCCGATCAAGGCAACAGCCCTGGCGTGTCCCCAGACCCCCACGAGCACATGAGGATAGGAGCGGCGCGGTCGCTTGCAGTCTCGGTCGCCATCGCGGCGACCGGTGCAGGCGCACTCTCGCTCGCTCCGACCGCTCTGGCAGCCTCATGCAGCGACGCCGGTGGTGTGACCGTTGTCGTCGAATACGGCGCCCCCCTGGGCACCTCGATCCGTTGCGCCACCGGCAGTCCCGCCACCGGCCTCGATGCGCTGAAGAGGGCAGGCCATGGCTACACCTTCGTGCCACGGCAGCCCGGCTTCGTCTGCACGATCGACGCCAAGCCAGACCCCTGCAACAACGCCCCGGCCGACGCGTACTGGTCGTACTGGCACGCCAAGCCCGGCGGTTCCTGGAGCTATGGGACCACGGGCGCCGGTTCGTACAGGCCCATCGCGGGCAGCATCGACGGTTGGTCCTTCGGGAATGGCAAACCGCCTAGCGCGCGTCCGCCGGCGGTGGCGACCAGGTCCCGCGCTGCGATCGCTGGCGCGGCGACCACGGGCACCGCAACGGCCCTGGTAGCGCAGCCACCAGCGTCAGCAACCCGAAACCTCCCGCCGGACGGCCGCGGAGGGCTCATTGGTCTCGCCACCGGGGTGGCGATCGTCGTCCTGCTCGGCGCGATGACCGGGTACGTGGCCTTGCGCCGACAACGCGTGAGCGACTGAGCGCGAAAGACGAAGACGAGCCATGACATCGACCACGACGAGCTGGGGATCCCGAAGACAGGGGTCTCCAGCGCGACCGTCGGTACGCCAGCGCGCGCGCAGGTTGCCCCGCGGTCTGCATCCGGGTGCCTGGTGGCTTTGGGCCATCAGCCTGGCAGTCGCGGCGAGCAGGACGACGAACCCGCTGCTGCTCGCCATCATGCTGGCCATCACGTCGCTCGTGGTCGTCGCGCGCAGGGGCGACGCCCCGTGGGCCCGCGCGTACCGGCTCTACCTCGTGCTCGGAGCGGTGATCATCGTTCTGCGGGTGCTGCTTCATGTGGCTGTGGGCTTCAAGTACGGCGACCACGTGCTGCTGCGGCTGCCCGAGGTGCCGCTGCCCGGCTGGGCCGCCGGCATCCAGGTCGGCGGCACCGTCTATGTCGAGGGCCTGCTCGGCGCGGTCTTCCAGGGACTTCGGCTGGCCACGCTGATCGCGTGCATCGGGGCGGCCAACGCCCTGGCCAACCCCAAGCGTCTGCTCCGCGCGCTTCCCGGCGCGCTGCACGAGATCGGCGTGGCCTTCGTCGTCTCGCTGACCGTGGCACCACAGCTGGCCGACAGCGTGCACCGCGTACGCCGCGCCCGGCGACTTCGCGGCGACACCGTCCGTGGCATCCGGGCGGTTGGTCGCATCGCCATGCCGGTGCTGCAGGACGCACTCGACCGCTCGATCCTGCTGGCCGCCGCCATGGACTCTCGCGGGTACGGGCGCAGCGTCCAGGCTCCGCCGCGAACACGGCATACTTCTGGCGCCCTGGTGCTCACCGGTCTGATGGCCACGTGCATCGGCACCTTCGGCCTGTTGGACGCGCAGTCCGCCACCGTGCTTGGTCTCCCGGCGCTGCTCACCGGACTCGTGCTCGCGGCGGCCGGGATGTGGGTCGGCGGGCAACGCGTTCGGCGCAGCACCTACCGACCCGACCCTTGGCGGGCCCC
>DASVHT010000033.1:0-4322 GCA_036382455.1 Dermatophilaceae bacterium | reverse complement strand
AGTCGAACCAGGGACCACTGCCGCCGACCCGGGTGACGGCGATATGAGTGACGAAGCCTGGCGGCGGGTCCGGCATGGGAGGGAAGGCGGTCCCCGGCCCGATGTACGTCTGCGCGAGAGCGTTCAACAGCTCGGGAGCGCCACCTTGGGTGACCCGGGCCCGTCCGTGGACGACGAGATAGTTGCGCATCCCGATGGCATTGGCGCCCTCTGCCTCGAACGAGAGCACCACCCGGGGGTCTCGGCGCATGTTCTGCAGCTTCTTCTGGCGTCCGTCCAGGTGGGCCGATACCAGCTCGTCACCCTCGAGGCCGACCCACACGACCGTCACCTGAGGGGACCCGTCCCCGTTGAGGGTGACCAGGTGGGCCAGCGCCCCTGACCCGATGACGCGTCGAGCAGCGCCGTTGAGCACGGCCTGCATTCCCGTTGCCTCGTCCTTATGCCTTCGAGCCCGCGTCCTTGTCGTCCTTCGTGGCTGGGTCCGTCTCTGCAGCGGCGGCCGCAGGGCCGGACACGTCGGCCCCGTCCACCGGGTCGGTCCCGTCCACCGGGTCGGTCACGGTCGGCTTGGCATCCGCGGAGCTCGCGGTGTCCGGCGACGGGGTCGTGTCCTTGGTGGTCTCGTCCGGCGCGACGGTGGCGTGCCGGCCTGTTGACGGCGCGATGTACGCGTCGCCGAGCGGCGTCGCCCAGGGGTCGTCCTTGGGCGCCGAGTTCCTCATGAACGCCCCAACGCCCGCGGCGGCAGCCGCCACCAGGCCCAGCATCAGCATGATGCGGCCCTTCTTCTTGCGCTTGGGGGAAGCGTATGAGTCACCGGAGATGACGGCGGCTGCTCCGGTGCCGCGGGACACGGCCTCGTCCTTGGCGGCGGCGCTGGCGGCCGCAAAGGCGTTGATCGCCTCGGTAAGACGGGGAAGTACCTCGTCGACGATCTTGTCCCGCGCGATGTCGACCTTGGGCGCGAGACCGGTCACGACGGACTCCAGCTTTGGGGCGGCGACCTCGATGCCGTGCTCGACGCGCGGCTTGGCCCACAGCCGTGCTGCCTCGACGTGGGGTCCGACCCGCTCCTTGGCGCTCTCGGCGGCCGCCTCGACGGCAGGCCCAACCCGCTCGAGCAGCTGTTCGGCCACGTTCGCCGCGCTGCTCGCGAGTGACGCCGACTGGTCCTGAAGCTGCTCTGTCCGGCTCTTACTGTGGAACACGAGGTCCTCCAAAGGTGACGGCGTCGGTCTGCTGCTCCATCCTGCCCTGTTCCGCCGGGCTCGACCACCCCGTCCCCGGAGACGGCATCGTTGGCGCCTCTTGCCCAGACCGAAGTGACCTCACCTGCCCATGCGAGGATGACACCATGAACGTCACCCTTCACACGAACCTCGGCGACATCAACATCACGATGTTCCCCGACCACGCCCCCAAGACGGTTGCGAACTTCGTCGGTCTGGCCAAGGGGACCCTGGACTTCAGGGACGATGCCGGGCGCACGAGTCCGACGCCCTACTACGACGGCCTGGGCTTTCACCGGATCATCTCCGGCTTCATGATCCAGGGCGGGTGCCCCCAGGGCACCGGGATGGGCGGCCCGGGTTTCGCATTCGATGACGAGATCAGCCCCGATAAGAACTTCAACCAGCCCTACGTCCTTGCCATGGCCAACGCCGGCACCCGCGGCGGCAAGGGCACCAACGGCTCGCAGTTCTTCATCACCCTGGGACCGACGCCTCACCTGCAGGGCAAGCACACCATCTTCGGTGAGGTTGCCGACCAGCCCAGCCGCGACGTCGTCGACAAGATCGGGGCTGTCCGCACCGGCGGCGGAGACAAGCCGATCGAGCCCGTCATCCTCAGCTCCGTGACCGTCGACGAGAGCTGAGCTCGCTCGTCGCGCGCAACAGTTCTCGGCGCTCAGTCGTTGTCGTTGCGCACTGGTTCATGGTTGCCTCCGTGGTTCTCGGCTGATTGGTGAGCGTCCCGCATGAGTGAGTCCTCGTCGTACCAGCCGGAGCCTGTCTGCCCTCGCCACCCTGATCGGGTGGCGTACGTACGCTGCCAGCGCTGCGGCCGGCCGACCTGCCCCGAGTGCCAGCAACCGGCCGCCGTGGGCATCCAGTGCGTCGACTGCGTCCGTGAGGGCCAGAAGAGCATGCGTATGCCGCGCACGCAGTTCGGTGCCAGGGTGACGGCGGGTGGCCGGCCACTGGTCACCCAGGCGATCATCGTCATCTGCGTCGTGGTGTGGCTGGTGCAGAAGGTCTCACCAGCAATCTCGGCCGATCTGGACTTCTGGCCGCCGGCGGTCCGGTCGCAGCCCTGGCGATTCCTGACCTCTGCGTTCGAGCACGACACGTTCTCGGCGCTTCCGCTGCACATCCTCTTCAACATGTACGCGCTGTGGGTGGTCGGGCAGTACCTCGAACCGCTGCTGGGCAGGGTGAGGTTCACGATCCTCTATCTGGTCAGTGCGCTCGGTGGGTCGGTAGGCCTGCTCATGCTGGCGGCGCCGTCAACCGCGCTCGGTAGCTCATGGGACACCCACGCGCTGGGTGCCTCGGGCGCAGTGTTCGGCATGTTCCTGGCGTTGCTCCTGCTCAACCGACATCTCGGCCGGTCGAGCGCAGGTATCGGCGTGATCATCCTGATCAACTTCGCCTACGGCTTCATCGTCCCGAACATCGCCTGGCAGGCCCACCTGGGTGGTGCGATCACCGGCGCCGCGTGTGCGGGGATCCTCATCCTCACCGCCCAGCCCGACCGTCGACGCTGGCAGCTTCCTCTTCTCGCGTTGCTTCCCGTGCTCCTGATCGTGCTCGCTGTGCTGAAGCTGGCGCCGCTGGGTGTGCAGTACTTCGTGGCCTGAGCCGAGCTCTGCTGGACCGTATTACACCGTTGTCATTTATCCCCATTGTGGAGAACTCCTGTGGACAACTGTGGTCCGGCGGGTTTGCGCAGCTGTTGCTCAGCGCCAGCGCATGGTCATCATGAAGCCGGAGATCATCAGGCTGAAACCGATGATCAGGTTCCAGTAGCCGATGTTCGGGATCGGGAAGGACCCGTTGTTGCTGACGTAGAAGGCCACGACCCAGAGCAGGCCCACGACCATGAGGCCGAGCATCAAAGGAACGAACCATGGCGGGTTGGACAGGGTCGTCTTGGAGCGGCGCTGGGGCGGGGGGGTGTACGCGGGCTTGGCGCGTCCCTTGGACTCGGGCACGGCTGTCAGCTCCTTCGATGGGTAGTTCATCGTGCAACAGGTGTTTCCCATAGCCTAGAGGCTCACCATCCCGAGTCGCAGGCAGGAGGCCGCGTTGTTGCCACGACCGCGCCTGCGAAGGCCCCGGCGGCTCACAGGCTGGGCGGCCATCGTGCCCTTGGTCGCAGCCGGCGCCGGCCTGATGTTCGCGACCAGCGCTCAGACCTCACGGGGCACGGACTTGCGCTCCTCGGGCCGCACAGACCTGGTCGACGTCGTTCGGGCCCAGGATCGTGCTGTCCACCAGCGGGCGGCATCCGTCAAGGATCTGCAGGACCAGGTGGACGCCCTGATCGCGCGGGCCGCTCCCGGGAGCGCTGCGGTGGCCCGCCTGCGCGCCGCGGCGGCCAGGCTTGCGACGCCGGTCGGCACCCAGGCCGTCACCGGCCCCACGCTGATGGTGAGCCTGAACGACGCCAAGCGCAGCGCCGCGAGCCTGCCCCAGGGTTACACCGCGGACGACATCGTGGTGCATCAGCAGGACGTCCAGAGCGTGGTCAACGCGCTGTGGGCGGGGGGCGCCGAGGCCATGATGTTGCAGGACCAGCGTGTCATCTCCACCAGTGCCGTGCGGTGCGTGGGCAACACCTTGATCCTGCAGGGCAGGGTCTACTCACCGCCATACGTCATCCAGGCGATCGGTGACGTGCCGGCGATGCGCGCCGCGTTGGACGCGAGCCGGGAGGTCACGGTCTATCGACAGTATGCCGCCCTGCTCGGGCTCGGTTACGACGTGACTAGCACACCCGAGGCGAGGCTCCCGGCATACGCGGGCAGCCTGAGCCTGTTGCACGCGAAGACCCAGAGATGACCGACCAACGATGAGCGGGCCGCGACGGGTGGTCGCCACGGTCGGCGAGATGCTCATCACCATCGGGCTGCTCCTGCTGCTCTTCGTCTCGTGGCAGCTGTGGTGGACGGACGTGGTGGCCAACCGTGACCAGGCCGCCACGATCCAGGCTCTTGAGCGGGGGTTCGGCGACGCACGTCATGGTGGCGTCGGCAGTACGGACCCACTGGCCACGCTCAACCACGTCCCGTTCGGCGAGGCGTTCGCGATCCTTCG
>DASVHT010000032.1:0-5551 GCA_036382455.1 Dermatophilaceae bacterium | reverse complement strand
ACGGCTTCGAGCAGCGGTGTGCCCACGTTGCCCGCACTCGTCGCACGCAGCCCGGCGGCTCGCAGGATGGAGGCGAGCATCTTGACCGTGGTCGTCTTGCCGTTGGTGCCGGTGATCGTGATCCACGGCGCCGCGCCCGTGGCGGCGCGCATACGCCACGCGAGCTCGACCTCACCCCAGACCGGGATTCCGCGGGCGGTCGCCGCGAGCAGCAGGGGATGGTCCGGGCGCAAGCCGGGCGAGGTCACGACGAGCTCGGTGCCGTCGGGTACGTCGTGCAGGTGCTCGGGGCCAAGGCGAACGTCGACGTCCAGGATCTCCAGGATGCGCGCGCGTTCGATGATGCCAGAGGTGGCGTCGGCGCTGACGGCGGTGACGATGGCACCACGTTCCGAGAGTGCGTCGGCAGCCGCGAACCCGCTGATGCCGAGGCCCGCGACCAGGATGCGCAGGGCCGACCAGTCCGCGTCGCGGTGGGTGAGATATCGCGACCCCTGGCGAGGCTCATAGTTCTGGTTGTCGGTACTCATGTGGTTCCGACAACCCACTCTGCGTAGAAGACGCCCAGACCCAGAGCCACGAACAACCCGGCCACGATCCAGAACCGGATGACGATGGTGACCTCGTTCCAGCCCACCAGCTCGAAATGGTGTTGCAGAGGGGCCATCCTGAACACGCGTTTGCCGGTCGCCTTGAACCAGCCGACCTGGATGATCACCGAGAGCGTGATGATGACGAACAGGCCGCCAAGGATCACCACCAGCAGCTCGGTGCGGGTGGTGATGGCCAGACCGGCCAGGGCACCGCCTAGCGCCAGCGACCCCGTGTCGCCCATGAAGATCTGGGCCGGGGCGGCGTTCCACCACAGGAAGCCGAAGCAAGATCCCATGAGCGCGGCCGCCACCACGGCCAGGTCGCGAGGGTCCCTGACCTCGTAGCACTTGACGCCCGGGTTGATCTGGCAGTTCTGGTTGAGCTGCCAGATCGCGATCAGGACATACGAACCGAACACCATCACGCCCGCGCCCGTGGCCAGGCCGTCCAGGCCGTCGGTGAGGTTCACCCCGTTGCTGGTGCCGGCGATCATCAGGTTCGCCCACACCACGAAGAGGAGGAGCCCGAGCAACGTGCCGGAGAAGGCGAAGTTGACGTTCGTGTCACGGACGAACGACACGAAAGGCACCGCGGGAGTGCGGAACCGGCCGTTGGGGAACTGCAGCGCGAATACGGCGAAGATCACCGCCACAAGTGTCTGCCCGGCCAGCTTCTCCTTCGTGCGCAACCCGAGGCTGCGCTGCTTGGAGATCTTGATGTAGTCGTCGAGAAAGCCGACGAGCCCCAGCCCGGTCATCAGGAACAGCACCAGGATCCCGCTGGCCGTCACAGGGGTCAGCGTGAACAGGTGCGCCGAACCGTACGCCAGGATCGAGGCGCCGATGAGGACGGCGCCGCCCATGGTGGGGGTGCCGCGCTTGGTGTGGTGTGACGTCGGCCCGTCGTCGCGGATGAACTGGCCATACCTGCGCCGGACCAGGAACTTGATGAACAGCGGCGTGCCGAGCAGCGACAGCATGAGCGAGATCGCTGCAGCCACCAGCACCGCTTTCACGAAATCACCTCCGGTCCCGAGGCGTCGACGAGACGATCCCCGAGCCACCGTAGCCCGGCGTCATGGCTCGACTTGAGCAGCACGACGTCACCCGGTGCCAGGTCTTGCCGGAGGAGCTCGTAGGCGGCGTCCGTGTCCGGGACCCAGATCGACTGCTCGTCCGATGACCCCGCGTGACGGGCTGCGATGTCGATCGGCTCGGTCCCCCGGCCCACGGAGACCACACGTGACACGTTCAGGCGCACGGCGAGCTGGCCAATGGCGTCGTGCTCAGTGACGGACTCTGGCCCCAGCTCACGCATCTCGCCCAGGACGGCCCACGTCCGACGACCTCGGCCCATGGTCGCCAGAGCCTTGAGCGCGGCACGCATGGAGTCCGGATTGGCGTTGTATGCGTCGTTGACGATCGTGACACCGTCAGCCCGCTCGTGGACCTCCATGCGCCATCGGCTCAGCGGACGCGCGTCACCCAGCGCTTCCGCGACGGTGTGCAACGACATGCCGACGGCGAGCGCAACCGCTGCGACCGCAAGGGCATTGGCGACGTGGTGCTCTCCGTGCAGTCCGAGGGCCACGTGGGCGCTGCCCTCGTCGGTGACGAGGGTGAAGGAGGCCCGGGCGTGCTCGTCGAGGGAGATGTCGATGGCCCGGACGGTTGCACGGGATGACTCCCCCACCTGTATGACGTGTGCCCGGGTCTGGCTCGCCATGCCGATCACGATCGGGTCGTCAGCGTTCAGGACAGCGAATCCCGTTGCCGGCAGACACTGCACGAGCTCGGCCTTGGCCGTGCCAATGGCCTCGCGCGTGCCGAACTCACCCACGTGCGCGGTGCCGACGTTGAGGACGACCCCGATTCGCGGCGGCGCAATGCGGGTGAGGTAGCTGATGTGACCGATCCCACGCGAGCCCATCTCGAGCACGAGGTACTCAGTGTTCGCCGTGATCCGGCAGACGGTCAGCGGCACCCCGACCTCCGAGTTCAGCGACCCGACGTTGGAGACCGTCTCACCGTGGCGTTGCAGAACCGAAGCGAGCAGATCCTTGGTGCTGGTCTTGCCGGAGGAGCCGGTGATCCCGATGACCACGGCGCGGGCGTTGCGATCGACCAGGGCGCGGGCCAGGGAGACGAAAGCCACCTGGACGTCCTCGACGACGACGCACGGCAGGTCGGTGACCGGCCTTGAGGTGAGAGCGGCCACCGCACCCTGGGCGCGGGCAGATGCGACGAACTCGTGGCCGTCCATGGCCTGGCCGATGCGGGCGATGTAGAGGCTGCCTGCGGCGGCTTCCCGTGAGTCAGTGACCACGGGTCCGTCCACCAGGGGGTTCGTCTCCGCGGTATCGAAGCCATGATGGAGCTGGCCCCCCGTGATCTCGGCGATCTCTGCGAGCCTGAGGGGAATCACTGCGCCGCGCCGCTCGCGGTGTCTGAAGTTGTGATGCCGGGAACCCGGCCGACAGTGCGCTCCTCGAACTCAGTTCGCTCGATCAAGGCTGCTCTCAGCTCTGCACGGTCGTCGAAGGGATGCACCACGCCGGCGATGTCCTGCCCGCTCTCGTGCCCCTTGCCCAGCACCACGACGGTGTCGCCAGCGCCGGCCAGGGCAACCGCCGCGCGAATGGCCGCAGCCCGACCCCCAATCTCGCGAATTCGCCCCGGGGACGGTCGAGCCGCGGACTGGTCCTGAGCGACCGCTCCACGCAGGACGGCCGCTCGGATGCTCGCCGGGTCCTCGGATCGGGGGTTGTCATCGGTGACGAGGACGACGTCTGCATGTGAGGCAGCGGCTGCGCCCATGGCGGCACGCTTGCCAGTGTCCCGGTCCCCCCCAGCACCCAGAACGACGATCAGTGACCCAGAAGTGTTGTGTCGCAGAGCTTTCAACGCTGACGCCACAGCGTCAGGGGTATGAGCGAAGTCGACCACGGCCAGGGGCATCCGGCTCTCCTCCGCGCCTTCGAGCGGTGGGTCGTCCTCCACTCGTACTCGCTCCATCCGGCCGGGCACGTGCGGATCGGTCGCAAGAGCCTTCTCGATCGAGTCACCCGGGTAGCCCGCGGCCAAGAGAACCAGGGCAGCCACCGCTGTATTGACCCGGTTGAAGTCTCCGGGCAGGGCCGAGCGCAGGGATAGTCGCTGGCCGTCGCCGATGAGCTCGAAGTCGGGCTCACCAGGGCCCGAGGTCTCAAGCTGCCAGTCGGCCATTGGATCCTGACGCGAGGAGACCGACACGACAGGCACCCCGGCCCCGCGAGCGAGGCGCTGACCCCATTCGTCGTCCACGCACACCACTGCCCGGACGGCGCGCTCTGGGGTGAACAGCGATGCCTTGGCCTGGTAGTAGTCCTCCATCGACCCATGGAAGTCGAGGTGGTCCTGCGACAGGTTGGTGAACGCGACGACGTCATAGAGCACGCCATCGACGCGGTGCAGGGCCAAGGCGTGGCTGGACACCTCCATCGTGCAGGTGTCCACACCGCGCTCGAGCATCACCGCGAAGAGAGCGTGCAGGTCGGCGGACTCGGGCGTGGTCCGGACGCTCTTGATGCGGTCCTCGCCGATGCGCGTCTCGACCGTGCCGATCAGGCCTGTCACGCGCCCCAGTGAGCGAAGGGCCGAGTCCAGCAGATACGCCGTCGTCGTCTTGCCGTTGGTACCGGTGATGCCCAGGATGGTCAGCTCCTGGCTCGCCCCGCCGTAGACCAGGGCGGCAACGAACCCCAGGGCGGCCCTGGGGTCGGGGACCACGAGCACCGGCACCGGCAGCTCGCTGAGCGCGAGAAGGGCAGCTCCGGCCGGATCGGTCAGAACAGCCACGGCACCGAGCCCCACTGCCGCTGCGACGAAGCGTGCCCCGTGCACGTTCGCCCCGGGGAGCGCGGCATACAGGTCTCCGGTCCTGATGGCCCGCGAGTCGAGGGTCACCCCGGTCACCATCACGCGATGGTCTACCACGCTGACGGCGCCGTCAGGCGTCGACAGCACCCCCGCACGCTCGGCCACCGACCGGAGGCTGACGGGGTGCGGGGATCGGGGACGCAGAGTCGCGTTCACAGGGTTCACCACGGAGTGACGTTACCTCTAGCGGGTCGGGCCCTGGAGACCCGAGTCGGCCTTCAAGGCCGCCTCTGCCTTGTCCGCTGACGCCGGCGCATCGTCGATCTTGAGCTTCATGACAGGAGGTGGAGTGCCTGTCGGAGGAACGGTGAACTCTTGCAACGCATAAGTCATGACGTCCTTGAAGACCGGGCCGGCCGTCGACCCGCCGAAGTATCCGCGGATCGGGTTCTGCAGGATCACGGCGACGACGAACTCCGGTTTGTCCGCCGGGGCGAAACCGATGAAGGACGCCGTCTTGCCCGAGTAGCGACCGTTGTCGGCCACGCGGTCAGCCGTGCCGGTCTTGCCCGCGACGCGGTAGCCGGGGATCTCGGCCTGCTTGGCTGTTCCGCCATCTCCGACGACGAACTCGAGCATCTGGCTCAGTGTCGTGGCAACCGGCGTGGAGATGACCCGCACCCCCGTGGTGGGAGGCGTCTTCGCCAACGTACCGTCAGCGTTCCGAATTCCGGCCACCAGGGTCGGAGGCAGGCGAACTCCGCCGTTGGCAATGGTCTGGAAGACACCGGCGGCCTGGATCGCGTTGACCGCCAGGCCCTGGCCGTACATGACGGTGTAGCGCTGCGATCCACTCCAGTCCTTGGACCTGGCGAAGATTCCGGATGTCTCGCCCGGGAACTGGATGCCGGACTTCTGGCCGACGCCGAACTTGCGGAAGTACCCTTCCAGGGTTGCCGGCGGGACGTTCTCCCCCACCATCATGGTGCCGATGTTGCTCGACTGTGCGATCACGCCGGCGAAGGTCAGCTTCTCGACCGCGTGATCATGGGAGTCCCGGAACGACTGACCCCCGCGTGCGAGCCGGTTGGGAACCACCA
>DASVHT010000031.1:0-5397 GCA_036382455.1 Dermatophilaceae bacterium | reverse complement strand
CCGTGGAAGTCGCCCATGATCGCCTCGTCCTCGAGGTCTCGCAGTCGCTGCACGATGACCTGCCTGGCCGTCGAGGCCGCAATCCGCCCGAAGCCGGCTGGAGTGTCGTCGAACTCTGGTCCTGGTTCCCCGCGCTCCTCCGTCTCCAGGCCTGTGGCACCCTCCTCGCGGGCCCAGACAGTCACGTGACCGGTCTTGCGGTCGAGCTCCACGCGGGCGATACGGCGGGCGCCATCGGTGCGGTGATAGGCCACGAGCATCGCCTGCTCGATCGCCGGGATGATGATGTTCAGGGAAAGGTCACGCTCGCGCTCAAGACCCTTCAGTGCCGCCAGATCGATATCCATCAGCTGTCCTCCTGCGTGGTGGGGCGGGCAAACTCGACCTGCACCTGGGCGCGCACGATGTCGGCATACGGAATACGGAGCTCGGCCTCTGGCTCCTTCTTGGTGGCGGCCACCAGCACCCTCACGTGGGTCGGTCCGACAGCCAGAAGGCGACCGGTGAGCTTGTCGCCCGAGTGTCGGGAGATCTCGACAAGCCGCGTCACGTTGTGGCGGAAGTGACGAGGCAGGGTGAGCGGGCGGTCGACACCGGGAGATCCGACCTCAAGGACGTACGGCGCCTCACCCATCGCGTCCGAGGCGTCCAGCCCGGCGCTGATGGCACGGGTCGCCTCGGCGACCTCGTCGAGTGAGAGGGGATCGACGAGGCTGGACTCATCCTCAGGGTCAAGGCCGGAGAGGTCACGGTCGAGCCACGCACGGACCAGGCGGCGCTTGCCCACGGGCGTCACCGTCACGTCCTCTATGACGAGGCCGAGCTCACGGATGGGGCCGGGGACCTCAGCAGTGCCCTGGAGATCGAGCAGGACTTTGCGAATTCGTTCCTGACTACTCACCTGCCGCCTCCGCTTCCCTGCTCTTCTCGAATGCCGCCACCTCGCGCGCCCTGTTGCCCGCGGTGGTCGTCGACCCCAGTCTGCCATCATCGACCCCATGCCCGCGAACGCCTGTATGCCGAGACTCTGGTCCCGCCGAGGGCTGCTGATCGCGCTCGCAGCGGGGTCCGTGACCATGTTGTCGGCATGTCGGGTGCAGCTCGACGAGAACGCGCCACACATCCCCCTGGTTCCCACCCGGGCGCCGATGGAGGACGAGAAGCCGTTGTTGGAGGTGCTCGGCCGCACCCGGTCACTGGAGTCGCTGGCCCGAGCCCTCGGGGAGGCGCCCACGTCCATTGTGGCTCGGCTGGGCACAGTCCACGCCACCCAGGTGGCTGTGATCACCCGCCTGTTGCGAGATGGAGGGGTGCCACAGTCGCTGATCGGCGGGTCCCCCGCCACGGGCCCTACCGGGAGCCTGACCCATCCCGTGCTGTCCGCTGCCACGTTGTCGGCGGCCGAGAGCGAGTCGGTGAGCTACGTCGCCCTGGCCGACATCTCGAGCGCCCACGTGGCGCTGATCGGCTCGATGCTGGCCCAGCGCATTGCCTCGGTGACCCTGCTCGGCGGCGCGGCAACGCCAGCGCCTCCGCCCGGTTTCAGCAGCCCGGAAGCGGTGCAACTGCTCGAAGCCACCCGCGCCGCGGTCTACGGCTTCGAAGTCGTCGCCGCGCAGATCGACAGCACGGGTCGGGCACTGGCGATGTCAACGCTGCTGTCCCTGCGGACCCGCACCTCCGAGCTGCAGGCGCTGGTCGGGTCCTCAGGTCCCCCGCCGCCTCTGGGCTACGAGCTGCCCTTCCCCGTCGCGGACCCGGACAGTGCCCGGCGCCTGGCGCAGCACCTGTTGGAGGCACTGCTCACCCGCCAGGCCGCGGCCCTCGTGCCAGCGGCGGGCGAGGCTGCCGCGCTGACCACCCTCGTGCACTGGCTGGGCGCGACCGAGTCCACGGCGTCGCAATGGGGTGCATCTCTGGCTGCGTTCCCGGGTCTGACCAACGGATGAGGGAGGCGTCGGCGGCCCTCAGTGCCCGGTCGCCGCCAACAGGGCCGACGAGATCACCTGGTTGCCGGCGGCGTTGGGGTGGTCCCCATCGGCTGCCAGGAGCGCGGTCGGGTTCAGGGTCCCGTCGCCCTTGAACGGCGCGTACAGGTCAACGCATGTGGCGCCGGCTTGCTGGGCGACGTCACAGATCGTGGTGTTCAATGCCCGCGTGAGCTCATCGCTCCAGCGCAGGTATTCCGCGCCATCACTCGCACGTGCCACGTCGCCGTCAGCAAAGACGTTCCAGTAGTCGGTCAC
Organism: Dermatophilaceae bacterium; assembly: GCA_036382455.1. GTDB lineage: Bacteria > Actinomycetota > Actinomycetes > Actinomycetales > Dermatophilaceae > UBA4719. Next base: position 3,151 of record DASVHT010000031.1, on the reverse strand, counting down.
CAGAACCCGTGTTGGCCGGTTGCCGCGCAGCGACTTGGCGGCTGCCAAGATGCCGCCCAGATTGGAACCCACGGCGTCCACGGCTGGCGAGTAGCAGGCTGCGGGGCACCCCGAGGACTGCCACTGGGCAAGCAGGGGGGTCAGGTCGTTGGCACCGATGGTGACCAGGAGGATGTCTCCTCGTGCCACGCCCGTTGCGGTGGGACCGGGACTGGTCATCAAGGTGCGGAGCCCCCCGGCGGTGAGTCCGTTGGAGCCGAGGTTCACAGCCTGGGCGGGGCCGCCGGCGGTGCCCGGCAGGTGCGCGGCGTACGACTCCACGAATCCGGTGCACCCACAGACTGTCGCGGAGGTCACCGAGTCCCCGATGCCGACGACGACGGCAGACCCGGGGGAAACCGTGGGGGGAGTGGCGATGGTGGGCGTTGCGGCTGGCGTCGTCGTCGGCGCACTCTTCGGCGCCGGGACCTTGCGCACCCCTGCGGCGGGCGTTCGGCTGGTGGCCCCCAGGATTGCCAGGACCGCGAGAGTGCACAGCAGAGCACTCGCCGCGAGCCATCCGCGGCTCGGCCGCCAGCTCAGCTGACGAAAGACGTTCATCGGCCACATGGTACGGCCTCAGTCTCTGTGTCTGCCTGTCGCTGGCGCCGACCTCGACACTGTTCAGGGGACGGTGAGGGCTACATTCACGTTGAACCGATTGCCACACCCGTCAGTTCCTTGAACACCCTTGGAGCACCTGCCTTGCCACTCACGTCGCTGCGGTTCCTGATTCTGTGCATCGTCGTGGCCGTTGCCATTCCCGTGGTGCTGGTGATCTTGTGGCGTCGTGCACCCCGACAGTCCCGCTGGGCCGTCCCCGCGCTCGTGGTCGGTGTTCTGGTCGGGCAAGGGGCCGCCGTTGTCGCGGTCGCCGTTGACGTCAACAGAGACTACGGCTTCTACCCGTCCTGGTCATCGCTGTTCGGCACCGGTCTGGCGCCCCCCGTGGTGGCAAAGGGGGTACGACTCGGCCTCAACGGCCAGGCCGCTTCCCATCGCCCGGTCCTGCGCGTGTCCGAGCCGGCATCGGACACGGGGCGCTATGAACGGGTAACCCTCAAGGGCGCGAAGTCGGGCATCTCGCAGACTGTGATTGCCTGGCTGCCACCGCAGTATGGCGACCGGCGCTTCGCCAAGACCCGTTTCCCGGTCGTGATGGTCCTCGGCGGCGCTGACGTCCACATCCCGTTCGTCGTCCAACGGCTCGACTTCGCCAAGGTGGCCAGTGAGGAGATACGCACCGGTCGCGTGGCGCCCTTCGTCGCGGTCTTCCCCGAGATCAACGTGGCACTTCCCGTGGAGACCGAGTGCACCGACTACCCGGGAGGCCCACAGGCCTTCACCTGGCTCAACCAGGATGTCAGGAACTGGGCCACCTCAACGCTGCGCGTCACCACCGATGGCCAAGGCTGGAGCGTGATGGGGTGGTCCACTGGCGGCTACTGCGCCGCGCTGCTGCATCTGCGAGATCCAGAACGCTTCGGTGCAGGCGCTTCCTTCGAGGGATACTTCACGCCTGGCCCGGACGGGAGCACCGGCAACCTGGCCCAGCTGCTCAAGGCGGACCAGAACCTGGCGCACGAGAGTTCCCCCACGTGGCTGATCCAGAACCACCCGCCGCGATCGGTGCATCTGCTCGTGGGGAGTTCGGACACGGACCCACAGTCGTATCCGCAGGCCAAAGAGTTTCTGCGGCGCGAGCGGAACGTGCCCGGCGTACAGCCGTATCTCGTCAAGGACCTGGGCCATTCTCTGGACGCCTACGCGGCGGTCCTGCCACCGATCCTGGGTTGGCTGGCCGACGTCGCCAACTTATGAGCGCCCTTGTCCCAGACGCGATCTGGTTGGAATGAAGTGACAGCCCGAGCGAACGGCACATTCACCGGTTAGACGCCCGTGACCTACGTTGAGGACATGGCCAACCGTCTGGCGAAGTCGACCAGCCCGTATCTGCTCCAACACGCCGCAAACCCGGTCGACTGGCGGGAATGGGGACCCGAGGCGTACGCCGAAGCGCACGAACGGGACGTCCCCGTACTCCTGTCCGTCGGCTACTCGGCATGTCACTGGTGCCACGTGATGGCGCACGAGTCGTTCGAGGACGACGAGGTAGCGGCGGTGCTGAACGCCTCCTTCGTCTGCATCAAGGTTGACCGTGAGGAACGTCCGGACATCGACGCGATCTACATGTCGGCGACCACAGCCATGACCGGGCACGGAGGCTGGCCCATGACCTGCTTTCTCACCCCAGACGGTAAACCGTTCTTCTGCGGCACATACTTTCCCAAACCCTCATTCCTGCAACTGCTTTCAGGTGTCTCCGACGCATGGACGAATCGCCGGGACGAGGTTCTCGCGAGCGGATCGCGCATCGTCGAGGCCCTCTCCGGCGCGGCCACCATCGAGGTGGGTGGGTCCATCGGGGCGATCGAGCTGGAGCAGGCTGAAGAGCTGCTGTCCAGGGGATACGACGTGCAGAACGGTGGTTTCGGGGGGGCGCCGAAGTTCCCGCCTTCAATGGTCCTGGAGTTCCTGCTTCGCCATTGGGGTCGCACGGGCTCGAGCCGCGCACTGCAGATGGCCGAGGGTAGCTGTGAGGCCATGGCCCGCGGAGGCATGTACGACCAGCTCGCCGGAGGCTTTGCCCGTTACTCGGTCGATGCCGGCTGGGTGGTACCCCACTTCGAGAAGATGCTCTACGACAACGCCCAGCTGTTGCGTGTCTATCTCCACCTGTGGCGCGCGACAGGTTCGCCTCTTGCAGAACGGGTCTCACGTCAGACGGCGGACTTCCTCCTGCGGGACCTCGGTACGGTCGAGGGCGGCTTCGCGTCCGCTCTGGATGCCGATGCCGCAGCGGTCGAGGGACTGACGTATGTCTGGACGCGTCAGCAGCTCGTCGAGGTGCTGGGTGAGGACGACGGCCCACGCGCGGCAGCGCTTCTCGAGGTCACGAGCTCCGGGACCTTCGAACTCGGCCTATCGACGCTGCAGCTCCGCAGGGAGCCCGAAGACACTCAGTGGTGGGATGGCATCCGCGGCCGGTTACTCGCCGCGCGCGACCTTCGGCCCCAGCCCGGACGGGACGACAAGGTGGTCACCGGCTGGA
>DASVHT010000030.1:0-9655 GCA_036382455.1 Dermatophilaceae bacterium | reverse complement strand
GGCGCATTCGGGGCCCTCGATGATCTGGTGGGTGACAGCTCCCGGAAAGGACTTGGTGGGCATCTGGCCGCGGCCTGCCGTGGCGAGGTGACGACGGGAGCGATCAAGGTCGTCGGTCTGGGCGCGACGGGCCTGTTGACCGCGTGTATGGATCGGTCGCGCACGCGGACTGGGCCGATGGCCACGCTCATCGGCGGGGCCGTCATCGCTGGGTCGGCCAACATCGTCAACCTGCTCGACCTGCGCCCCGGACGGGCACTCAAGGTCGTTCTGCTGTGCTCGGTGCCGCTCCTGGGGAGTGGACGCGGAAGGCTGGGCTCCACCGCAGCTGCTGGCGCCGCGGCTGGGGCGGCGATCGGGGCCCTGCCCGATGACCTGGCGGGCCGGAGCATGCTTGGGGACATGGGGGCCAACAGCGCCGGCGCCTTGTTGGGGACCGCTCTCGTGGCGCGAACGGGGCTCGCTGGCCGGCTTCTGGTGCTCGCGGTCGTGGCGGCCCTGACACTTGCCTCAGAGAAGTTCAGCTTCACCACGGTCATCGAGGCGACGCCCGGCTTGCGCGAGCTCGACGCCCTCGGCCGTCCGCGAGGGTGACGTGGTGAGGAGGTGACGCTGTGACTGCCCGCGACGAGACGCCGTCGTTGGTCGGCAAGGCTGCGCCCGGGGTGTTCGCGGCAGCCGGCCTCATTGCGGTGGTCACCCTGGCGGCAAGGGTATTCGGGTTCGGTCGGTGGCTGGTGTTCTCACGGAGCGTTGGAACCACGTGCGTCGGAAGTGTCTATCAGGTGGCGAACCAGCTGCCGAATGTCGTCTTCGAGGTAGCCGCGGGCGGAGCCCTGGCTGCCGTCGCGGTTCCGATCATCTCCGGCCAGCTGGCCCGCAGTGACGAGGCCGCGGCCACCCGGACCGCGTCGGCCATGCTCACCTGGGCGCTGACGATCCTCGTGCCCCTCTCCATCCTGATGGCGGCGGTCGCCGCTCCGTTGTCGATGATCCTGGTCGACAGCCAGAGGTGTTCTGGCTCAACAGATCTCATGGCATCAATGCTCGTGGTCTTTGCGCCGCAGATCGCCCTGTACGGCGTGGGAATCGTCCTTGCCGGAGTTCTCCAGGCGCATCGGCGCTTCCTGGCCGCGGCCCTGGCCCCGTTGTTGTCCAGCGTCGTGGTGATCGCGACATACCTGCTGTACGGCGCGCTGGCCCAGGGGCGAGGAAATGACCTTGCGCGACTGCCCAGCCAGGCCTCCACCGTGCTTGCGGCCGGAACGACCCTCGGAGTCGTTGCCCTGAGCCTGCCTCTGTTGGTTCCCGTTCATCGCGCCGGCATACGCCTGCGTCCGACCTGGACCTTTCCCGCTGGCGTTGCTGGGCGAGCGCGAGCACTCGCAGGCGCCGGACTTCTTGCCCTGGTGGCGCAACAGATCGCCGTTCTGGTGACCTTGTGGGTATCCCAGCACCGCGGAGGAACGGGCACACTGAACGTCTACACCTACGTCCAGGCCGTCTACCTCCTGCCGTATGCCGTCATGGCCGTTCCCGTTGCCACGTCAGCCCTCCCGGCACTGGCGACGGGCTCGGCAACGTCGTCGCTGGTGCCGGGCTCGGCTCAGCCGGTGCTGGCGACGGGCGCCGCTCATGTGTCGGTCGAGCGAGCGCAGGCGACTCTGGCCTCATCGGCGCGGGCCATCATCGTCTCCACCTTGGTCGGTGCTGCTGTTCTCATCTCCATCGCGGAGCCCACGGGTGCGTTCTTCAGCGCTTTGGACGCTGGCCGGCACAGCCCCGCCGGACACGAGGCCTTGGCGGCTCTGCCCGGTGCCCTGGGTGCTTTCGCGCCGGGTCTGGTCGGCTTCGGACTCGCCGCGCTGCTCACCCGCGCTCTGTACGTGCAGGGTCGCCCTGCGGTGGCTGGGGCACTGGTGGCGCTCGGCTGGCTGATCGCCGCCATCGTTCCCCTGGCGTTGCTCCATGGTGACGCCGGACCGCGAGACACGTTGCAGCTGCTGGGTCTTTCGAGCTCCTTGGGTATGACGGTTGCTGCGATCGGGCTCGTCGTCGCTGTTCATCGTGCGTGGGGCCCGCAGGCGTTCCGGGGTCTTGGCAGGACTGCGGCGGTGGCCTTAGGCTCCAGCGTTCTCGCCGCGGCTGTCGGTCATGGTCTCGCCGCAAGTCTGAGTCCGCGGGGTCTTGCAGCCGGTGCAGCGACGGCCCTGCTGGTTGCCATAGTCGTGGTGACGTTGTGCGCCGGATCGATCTGGATCGGTGATCGTGAGTCGGCTCGCGTGGTCGCGGCCAAGCTTCGCAGGAGGGCGCGATGAAGATTGTCATGGTGCTCGGCCGCAGCACGGGCGGCATTGCAGGTCATGTCGCCGCGCTCAGTGCGTTCCTGCGGGACCGGGGCCACGACATCGTGGTGGTGACCCACCCCCTCACCGCGCAACGTTCCGATCTCGATCCGGTGCGACTGTGGTGGCCAGGGTCTGCCGGGCCCGTTGGTTCGATCCGGGACCTGGGGCGTTTCCGACGCTTGGCCTCGACCAGCGATGTCGCACATGCGCATGGCTTGCGTGCCGGCGCCCTGGTGGTGCTGGCCGTCCGCAGTCTTTCGCGGGAGCGGCGGCCGCGCGTCGTGGTGACTCTGCACAACGCGCCGGTGGGTGGACGCGCTCTGCGCACCTTCTCGAGCGGGCTCGAGAAGGTGGTCGCGCGGGGCGCCGACGTGGTGCTCGGAGTCTCAGGTGATCTCGTCGAGCGAGCACGTGCTCTCGGCGCGAACCAGACCGCCCGTGCGCTGGTCCCGGCACCGTCGTGGGTGCCGACGCGACGCACGGCGGCACAGGTGCGTGAGTCCCTGGGTGTCCCGGACGGCGCCGCGCTTCTGATCACCGTGGCCCGGCTTGCAGCCCAGAAGGGCCTCGAGACCCTGTGTGACACCTCACTGCTGCTGAAGGCCCGGCTGGATGCCGGCGACCTTGCAGAGTTCACCGGGCTCACCTGGGTTGTTGCCGGGGACGGGCCGCTGCAGGCCTACCTCGCCGGGCGGATCGAGACCGATGGGTTGCCGGTCGTCGCGCTGGGCCGGCGGGACGACGTGCCTGAGCTGCTTGCAGCTGCTGACCTGGTGATCAGCACGGCTGTGTGGGAGGGGCAGCCCATATGGCTGCAGGAAGCCATGCAGCTGGGTGCGGCGATCGTCGCGACAGATGTGGGTGGGACGAGCGAGGTGACGGGCGGAGGTGCATCGCTCGTGGCCGCTGGGGACCCACCAATCATGGCCGGTCGCATCGTTGACCTGCTGAACGACCGACCGCGTCGCCTGGCGCTCGCAGAGGCAGCGCTCGAGCGGGCGCACGAGCTCCCGACGATCGCCGACGCCGTTGCCCAGCTCATGCGCGCCTATACAGGTTGAGCGGCGAGCTAAGGCAGATCTGCGTCGGAAGAAGGCGACACGGCGTTCCGAGGCGTGGTGCTGTGTGCCGAAACCGCTCCGGATGACGTAGAGTCAAAGCCCGTGGTGCAGCAGACAAAACACATCTTCGTAACCGGAGGCGTCGCCTCTTCGCTCGGCAAGGGCCTCACGGCATCCAGCCTCGGACATTTGCTCCGCGCCCGCGGGCTGCGGGTGACGATGCAGAAGCTGGACCCCTACCTCAACGTGGAGCCCGGGACGATGAACCCGTTCCAGCACGGTGAGGTCTTCGTCACTGATGACGGCGCGGAGACAGACCTGGACATCGGCCACTACGAGCGATTCCTGGACGTCCCGCTGGGGGGCTCGGCCAACGTCACTACGGGGCAGGTCTACAGCCGGGTGATTGCCAGGGAGCGCCGTGGGGAGTACCTCGGCGACACGGTGCAGGTGATCCCCCACATCACCAACGAGATCAAGTCGCGGATGCGGGAGCAGGCTGCCGTCTCGGTCAAGGACCGACCGGACATCATCATCACCGAGATAGGCGGCACCGTCGGCGACATCGAGGGGTTGCCGTTCCTCGAGGCCGCTCGTCAGGTGCGCCACGACGTGGGCCGCGACAACGTCTTCTTCCTGCATATCTCCCTGGTGCCCTACCTGGCGCCCAGCGGCGAGCTCAAGACCAAGCCGACCCAGCACTCGGTGGCCGCGCTGCGACAGGTCGGCATCCAGCCCGACGCCATCGTGCTGCGGGCCGACCGGGACATTCCCGACAGTGTGAAGCGCAAGATCTCGCTGATGTGCGACGTCGAGACCGAGGCGTGCGTGGCTGCCGTTGACGCGCCGAGCATCTACGACATCCCCAAGGTGCTGCACTCCGAGGGTCTGGACGCCTATGTGGTCCGCCGCCTCGGTCTGCCCTTCCGCGACGTCGACTGGCGCGACTGGGACGAGATGCTGCGCCGGGTGCACAACCCCGAGCACGCCGTCGAGGTCGCCCTCGTGGGCAAGTACATCGACCTTCCGGACGCCTATCTGTCAGTCACCGAGGCCATGCGAGCGGCAGGTTTCCACCATGACGCCAAGGTGTCGATCCGCTGGGTCGCCAGCGACGAGTGCGAAACGGATGCGGGCGCCCAGAAGGCACTTGGCGGGGTTGACGCCATCGTTGTCCCCGGCGGGTTCGGCATTCGCGGCATCGAGGGCATGTTCGGGGCGCTGAAGTGGGCCCGCACCAAGGGTGTTCCGGCGCTCGGGCTCTGTCTGGGGCTGCAGTGCATGGTCATCGAGTACGCACGAAACGTTCTCGGCATCGCCGACGCGTCCTCCAGCGAGTTCGACCCCCACACGACCCATCCCGTCGTCGCCACGATGGAGGAGCAGAAGGCCTTCGTCGAGGGCGCCGGCGACCTGGGTGGCACGATGCGGCTGGGCACCTACCCGGCCAAGCTGGCCGAAGGGTCGGTCACGGCCGGAGTCTATGGAGCATCAGTGGTGCACGAGCGTCACCGCCACCGCTATGAGGTCAACAACGCCTACCGTGCGCAGCTCGAGGAAGCCGGCCTGCGCATCTCCGGGACCTCCCCTGACGGCACCCTGGTCGAGTTCGTCGAGCTGCCGGCCGATGTGCATCCGTACTACGTCGGCACCCAGGCCCACCCGGAGTTCCAGTCCCGTCCGCACCGCGCCCACCCACTCTTCGCCGGACTGGTCAAGGCCGCCATCGATGCCCAGAGAGCCTCCCGACTGGTCGAGGTCGAGCGGCCCAGGGATGTCGAAACCGTTTCGGTGCCATGAGTCTGGACGCCCCGGTCCTCCGTGGCGTCGACCTGGCTGACCGGCTCGTCCGTCTTCCGGTCACCCAGAGCGAGGTTGTCTTCGCGGGCAAGGTCTGGGGTGTGCGGCGCGACACCGTAGACCTCGGAGAAGCCGGCAAAGTCAGCCGCGAGTACGTCGACCACCCAGGCGCGGTGTCGATCGTTGCGCTGCGACAGGTCTCGGGCGCTGACCAGCTGTTGCTCATCCAGCAGTACCGCCACCCGGTCGGCGCGTTCGAGTGGGAGCTGCCGGCCGGTCTGCTCGACGTCGCGGGGGAGCAGCCCTGGCTGGGTGCGGCTCGCGAGCTGCACGAGGAGGCCGACCTGGTCGCCCGGAGCTGGAGTGTCCTCATTGACTACTTCGGTTCTCCCGGTGGCATATCCGAAGCCCTTCGTATCTTCCTGGCCCGGGATCTGAGCGATGTCATCCACGACGAGCGGTTCAACCGCCAGGGCGAGGAACGCGGTATGCCGGTCTGTTGGGTTGACCTGGACGAGGCGCACGAGGCTGTGTTGCGCGGTCAGCTGCACAATCCCAGCGCGGTCATCGGCATCCTGACCGCGCACGCGTCGCGGGCCCGCGACTGGGCCGCGTTGCGACCGCACGACGCTCCCTGGCCAGAACATCCGGCATACCGACGCTGACCTGAGCATCCGGCATACCGAACCTGACCGGTTCGGAGGCCGCGAGCGCCTCTCCGTAGAATATGGGTCCTGACCGGGCAGACCCTGCCCAGGATCAGCCCCAACCACCGAAATTGAGGATCTTCGTGCTTCGCACTCACGAGGCCGGCACCTTGCGTGCCGGTATCACGGGTCATGTCGGGCAGTCTGTGGTTCTGACCGGGTGGGTGGCCCGTCGGCGCGATCATGGCGGCGTGGCCTTTCTCGATCTGCGCGATGCGTCGGGGGTCGCTCAGGTGGTCGTGCGTGACGAGATTCTGGCCAAAGGCGGGGCGCACGACCTGCGCAACGAGTACTGCGTCAGGGTGAGCGGAGAGGTACGGCAGCGCCCCGAGGGAAATGCCAACCTGGACCTGCCCACGGGTGAGATCGAGGTCGTGGCAACCGAGCTCGAGGTCCTGAGCCCGGCGGCGCCGCTTCCGTTCCAGATCGACGAACGCGTCACCGTGGGCGAAGAGGCGCGACTCAGGCACCGCTATCTCGACCTGCGCCGCCCCGGCCCGGCTGCGGCTATTCGCTTGCGCAGCAAGGTGAACCAGGCCGCCCGGGCTGTCCTCGCCGAGCGGGACTTCGTCGAGATCGAGACTCCCACGCTGACGCGTTCGACCCCCGAGGGTGCCCGCGACTTCCTCGTGCCGGCTCGTCTTCGGCCCGGCTCCTGGTACGCCCTTCCGCAGAGCCCCCAGCTGTTCAAGCAGCTCCTGATGGTGGCCGGGATGGAGCGGTACTACCAGATCGCCCGGTGCTATCGCGACGAGGACTTCCGCGCCGACCGCCAGCCGGAGTTCACCCAGCTGGACCTCGAGATGAGCTTCGTCGAGCAGGACGACATCATCGAGCTCGGTGAGGCGATCGTGACCGCGCTCTGGAGACTGATCGGTCACGAGATCCCGACGCCGATGCTGCGTCTCACCTACGCGGACTCCCTGGCGCGGTACGGCTCGGACAAGCCCGACCTGCGATTCGGCCAGGAGCTCACCGACTGCACCGACTTCTTCAATGACACCACCTTCCGCGTCTTCCAGGCGCCGTATGTCGGCGCGGTCGTCATGCCCGGCGGCGCCTCCCAGGCGCGCAAGACGCTCGACGGCTGGCAGGAGTTCGCCAAGCAGCGTGGGGCCAAGGGCCTGGCCTACGTTCTCATCGGCGAGGGCGGTGAGCTCGGCGGACCCGTTGCCAAGAACCTCACCGCGAACGAGCGCGAGGGCCTGGCCAAGCACGTCGGCGCCAGCAACGGCGACTGCATCTTCTTTGCGGCAGGCCCGGCCAAGACCTCACGAGCCCTCCTGGGCGCCGCACGGTCGGAGATCGGCAAGCGTTGTGACCTCATCGACGAGACGGCCTGGTCGTTCCTGTGGGTTCTGGACGCACCCCTGTTCGAGCCGACCAGCGAGGCTGAGGCCTCCGGTGATGTGGCGGTTGGCTCGGGTGCCTGGACAGCAGTGCACCACGCGTTCACGTCGCCCAAGGCTGAGTTCATCGACACGTTCGACACCGACCCCGGTGCGGCTCTCGCCTATGCCTACGACATGGTGTGCAACGGCAACGAGATCGGTGGCGGCTCAATCCGTATTCATCGCACGGATATTCAGGAGCGGGTCTTCAAGGTGATGGGTCTGTCAGAGGCAGAGTCGCACGAGAAGTTCGGCTTCCTGCTCGACGCCTTTGCGTTCGGTGCGCCCCCTCACGGCGGGATCGCCTTCGGCTGGGACCGCATCTGCTCGCTGCTCTCCGGCACCGACTCGATCCGTGACGTCATCGCCTTCCCGAAGTCCGGTGGCGGCTTCGACCCACTGACCTCCGCGCCCGCCCCCATCACGGCGGAACAACGCAAGGAGGCCGGAGTCGACGCCGTGCCCGAACCCCGGGTAGCCGTCGACGCTCAACCGTGAGGTCGCAGAGATCGACTCTCCGGAGCACTCGGAGCAGCGGCTTGTGCGACGTCGCGGTGGTCCGGACCGAGATAGCCTGCCGAGCATGACCACCGGTGGCGACGACGACCTCTTCGCGGCCTCTTCACGAGATCCCCTGGCCGGCGGCGGACTCAGCGCGTCGTCACTGCCTCCCTTGGCCGTCCGGATGCGCCCCCGGTCACTCGATGAGGTCCGGGGGCAGAGCGACGTCCTGCGCGCAGGAAGCCCTTTGCGGCGGCTGATCGAGGGGCACGCGGGCGCTGCCGGCCCACTGTCCGCGATCATCTGGGGCCCGCCGGGGACGGGAAAGACGACGCTGGCGCACCTCGTGGCGAACGCGGCCGGACGCCGGTTCGTCGAGCTGTCGGCCGTCACGGCCGGGGTCAAGGACGTCCGGGCCGTCATGGAGGCTGCCGCCCGCGAGCGGGACATGTACGACAGGCAGACAGTCCTCTTCCTTGACGAGATCCACCGGTTCACCAAGGCGCAGCAGGACGCCCTGCTGTCCGGAGTGGAGAACCGCCTGGTCGTCCTCGTCGCGGCGACCACCGAGAACCCGTCGTTCAGCGTCATTGCACCCCTGCTGTCCAGGTCCATGCTGATCACCCTGGTGCCGCTTTCCGATGATGAGATCGACGAGGTCCTGGCCGCTGCTATGAGCGAACAGCGTGGCCTGGACGGGGTTTTCAGTCTCACGACAGAGGCGAGGCACCACGTCATACGGATGGCCGGGGGAGACGCTCGCCGGGCGCTCACCTCCCTGGAGGCGGCAGCCGGAGTTGCCCTGGACGCTCAGCCGGCGGGGCGGGTCAGTGACGCGCAGATCCCCATCGCGCTGGCCCAGGTCGAACAGGCCGTGGCCCATGCTGCCGTGCGCTACGACCGTGCGGGCGACCAGCACTATGACGTCGCGAGCGCCCTGATCAAGTCGATGCGGGGAAGTGACGTCGACGCCTCGCTGCACTACCTGGCGCGGATGCTCGAAGCGGGGGAGGACCCCCGCTTCATCGCCCGGCGGATCGTGATCGCGGCCAGCGAGGACATCGGGATGGCCGACCCCACCGCCTTGCAGACCGCCGTCGCAGCGATGCACGCGGTGGCGCAGATCGGCATGCCCGAAGCGCGCATCATCCTGGCGCAGGCGGTGGTCCACAACGCCATCGCTCCCAAGTCGAACTCGAGCTATCTCGGGATCAACGAGGCGATCGCGGACATCCGGGCGGGCAAGGGTGGTCCGGTGCCGGTGCACCTGAGGGGAAGTGGCTACGCCGGCGCGGCCCGGATGGGCCATGGTGAGGGCTACAGGTACGCCCACGACGACCCTGCGGGCGTCGTCGCCCAGCAGTACCTTCCCGACGACCTGCTGGAGGACACGAACTACTTCCGGCCCACCGACCGGGGGTTCGAACAGGCGCTGTCCTCGCGATGGGCCCGGCTCAAGGAGCGAATCAGGGCCACCGGGCCCTGATGGCCGGTCCACCCCTGGATCCAGGCGTGCCTCCGGCGCGGTCAACCCGATGCGAGCCGCGCCCGGGCATGATACGCATCGCGGTAGGGTTCTGGCTCCGGCCCTGTTCAACATCTTTCGTGAGGTGAGCGTGTGAGCTTGGCACCAGTGTCCATCGGTGACGTCGCCGGTGTCATCGCCGCCCTGGCGTTCGCCTATCTGGTCCTGCGACTGGGCAGCATCATCGGCAAGGCGGGCAAGGTTCTGGACGAGACCCGGATCGGTGTGCGCGGCATCTCAGAGCAGACCGTCCCGCTGCTCTCGCAGGTGACCGACACCGTGACCTCCACCAACGAGCAGATCGTGCGCCTGGACACCATCA
>DASVHT010000029.1:0-2413 GCA_036382455.1 Dermatophilaceae bacterium | reverse complement strand
GACCAGTACTGGCTCCTGTTCCCGCACGTCTCACGGCGCGGCAGGTAGCACATGTCCAAGCAGCGCGGACCGACTCAGGGGTTCGGCGGTGCGGGCGGGATCGTGTCCTGGGGTGTCGTGGGCGACCCGGTGATGGCGGGTCCGGTGGCGGTGGCGCCGAAGCTCACGCCGGGCACGTCGCGCTCGCCGCCCTCCACCTCGAAGTACTCTTCCCGGCCGATGTTGAACATGCCGGCGACGAAGTTGCTCGGGACGGTCTCGACCTTGGTGTTGAGCTCACGGACATTGGCGTTGTAGTAACGGCGACCGGACGCGATACGGTCCTCGGTCGAGGTCAGCTCCTGCTGCAGCGCAAGGAAGTTGGCGTTGGCCTTGAGGTCCGGGTAGGCCTCGGCAACCGCGAACAACCGGCCCAGCGCCTGGCTCAGCATGCCCTCGCTCTGAGCGGCCGCTGCCGGGCTCTGACCACCGGACATGGCGGCGGACCGTGCCTGCATCACACCCTCGAAGGTGCCCTTCTCATGCGCGGCGTAGCCCTTCACCGTCTCGACGAGGTTCGGGATCAGGTCATGGCGGCGCTTGAGCTCGACGTCGATCTGGCGCCACGCCTCCTGGACGAGGTTGCGCAGCTTGATGAGGCCGTTGTACATGGCGACCGCTGCAATGGCGAGCAGCACGATGACGGCGATGATGATGAGCTTGAACACGCGTTCTCCCCGCGGTAGACGGTGGTATCGATCGTAGCCGGATGAAGGTCCGAGTCATCCAGAACCGCGGTGGCGTCCTGGCCTGGCTCAGGCCAGGCCCAGCTCCGCCAGGCTGTATGCGGTGACGTAGGTCAGGCCCAGCGCCTCCAGCTTCTCCCGCGCTCCGGTTGCCCGGTCGGCGATCGTCGCCACCGCGACGACGTCTGCGCCCTCCTCGCGGGCTGCCGCAACGGCATCCATCGGCGAGGCTCCTGTGGTCGTCGTGTCCTCGACGATGAGCACCCGACGGCCCCTGATCGATGGCCCTTCGATGCGCTGCTGGAGCCCGTGGGCCTTGCCGGACTTGCGCACGACGAAGGCGTCAAGGTGCCGGCCAGCCGCTGCCGAGGCGTGCAGCATGGCCGTAGCCACGGGGTCGGCGCCGAGGGTGAGCCCGCCCACGGCCTCGAAGTCGAGGTCCTTGGTCAGCGCGTTCATCACCTGGCCGACCAGGGGCGCGCCCTCGCCATCCAGGGTGATGCGTCGCAGGTCGACGTAGTAGTCGGCTTCACGCCCTGAGGACAGGGTGACCTTGCCGTGCACGATGGCCTTGGCCTTGATCAGCTCGAGCAGATGGTCGCGTGGCGAGAGCGCGGCGGCGTTGGTGTCGGTCACGAGGCCCGAGCCTATCTTCGGGCGCCTAGCTCTTGTGGCGTCGGACAGAACCCGCACGGCCCGAGACGGCGCGCAGAAGAGGCCGGGGGGTCACCTGGGCGAGACCGGCGAACACCTTGTACTTCGCTCCGGGGATGGAGATGACCTTGCCGGCCCTGACGTCCTCCAGGGCGTCCCGGACCAGACGGTCGGCCTCGAGCCACATCGCGTTCGGCAGCCTGGACATGTCGAGGTTGGCGCGCTCGTGCATCTCGGTATGGGTGAAGCCTGGGCAGAGCGCGGTCGCGGTGACCCCGGACCCGGCCAGCTCGTGCGCGAGGGTCTCGGTGAAGGACGTGACCCACGCCTTGGCCGCGGAGTACGTTCCCATCGGGACGAAGCCCGCGATCGACGACACGTTGATGATGGCGCCTCGGCCACGGTCCCTCATCGACAGGGCGCCGGCGTGGGACAGCACGAGGACCGCGCGGCAGAGAACATCGAGCATGGCTTCCTCGTCGGCCAGATCACCCTTGAGGAAGCTCTTGCTCATGCCGAAGCCGGCGTTGTTGACCAGGAGGTCGATAGGGCGGTCAGGATCTGCGAGGCGTTTGGCGACGCGTTGCAGCGCAGGTCGTTTGGACAGGTCCGCTGCCAGGATCTGGACCTTGATGGAGTGCTTGGCGCGCAGCTCGTCGGAGACGTTCTCCAGCCTGGCCCGGTTCCGCGCCACGATGACCAGATCATGGCCCCGCTCTGCCAGCTCGCGACAGAAGGCGTGCCCGATGCCGGCGGTCGCCCCGGTGACCAGTGCGGTGCTCATGAGCCGCAGCCTATGCCGCCCTCCTATGGTTGCTCCTGTGCGCATCGCTACCTGGAACGTCAACTCCATCCGCTCGCGCGTCGACCGAGTCGGTGCGTGGCTCGAACGGAGCGACTGCGACGTGCTCGCGATCCAGGAGACCAAGGCCAAGGAGTCGCAGTTCCCGACGGAGCAGCTGACCGCCCTCGGCTACGAGGTGGCCCACCACGGGGTGAACCAGTGGAACGGCGTCGCGATCCTGTCCCGCGTC
>DASVHT010000028.1:0-2427 GCA_036382455.1 Dermatophilaceae bacterium | reverse complement strand
CACCTCGGTGCCCGCCGCAGCCAGCTACTCGATACCCATACCGGCTGTGTGCAGCAGGTCAGGGACCTGCTCGAGTGCGTCTGGCCAGCCGCCCTGACCAGCGCGCAGCAGCCGTTCAAGTCGGTCACCTGGGTCGCCGCCCTGGCCGTGCTGATGGGCCGTGACCGGGGTGACTTCGCTCGGACCGGCCGGCTGGGTAAGGACCGGTTCGAACGGCTGGTGCGGGCCGAGGTCGTGCGCCGTGGCCGCATCAAGCCCTGCCTGCGGATCCTGAACAAGCTGTGGACGGCGCTGGCTGACCCGGCCGGCGTGACCGCCCACCGGGCCGGTGGGTTCGAACGGATCAGCTGGATCCTCGACGACTGGGACGCCGCCCGAGCGAACCTGGTCGAGGTCGAACACCGCATGACCATCGCCTTGGACCAGCTCGGCCTGACCGCCCTGGTGACCTCGATCGATGGGCTGTCGCCGGTCGGTGCGGCGGCGATCCTGGCCGAGACCGGGGACCTGACCCGGTTCACCTCCGCCCGTGCGATCGTCAAACTCGCCGGCCTGGCCCCCCGGGAACGGCTCTCCGGCACCTTCACCGGCAAAGCCCGCCTCTCCGGCGCCGGCCGGCCAGGGCTGCGGACGGCCGCCTGGCGAGCTGTGTGGGGCTGCCTGCACCACAACAGCGTCTACGTCGCCCGCTACCGCCACCTCACCAGCCGCGAGCAGAACAAGCTGAAGCCGACCCAGGCCCAAACCGTGATCGCCGCCGCCCTGCTGCGCCAGCTCTGGGCCGTGGTCACCACCGGCAAAGCATGGGACCCGGCCAGAGCAGCGAACGGGCTGATCAGCCTCGAGGAGGCCATCGTGGCCTGACCCGCCCGCGGCGCACGCGTCACCCAAGAACCGGTCGGGGCCAGCCTTCCGCGGCATAGAGACCCCAAGCTCGGCGCTCATCACAGGCGGCCCCGACCCTCGTCGAACCAACCCGATCAAACGCTGCAGGGAACCAACCCCATTACCGCTATGCAGGGACCGACGAGCGGTCAGGCACCCCGACCCCCTTGACGCAAAACGCCTCACGCTGATGAGAGTGCGTTTGCATGACCCCTAAACTCGCGTCCCATGAGCGCTCGGCAGATACCGGCCACCGATGCCATTCGTGGGTTGATTCGACGACTTCTTGAAGTGGATGCCTTCTCCGGCCGCGAACAGCTCCTGGCGCAGGTGGACTGCGTGGAGTACGTCGACGGCCCAGTCACGATGATGGACCTCCGTGTGATCGGTGCGTGCTCCTCGGCCAGCGGCGTGCCCAGCCCAGTGCCAGCGACTCCTATCGTCGTTGACGAGCGCGGGGAGCCGATCGGCCACCTACTCCTATGGCTCGACGCCCAGGGATACATCAACGGCCTTGAATACGCATGGTTCACCGATGAGATGCCAACCGTCCTACCCCCACCAGATCGTGTCAGGGATCGTTGACTCGGCACCCCACCGTCGCCTGTTCGGGAAGGATCGCCCGCGCTCCACGCGGCATGTGCGTGCATCCGCAACCCTCGAATCTCGTCGATTTGCTTGGATGCTCATGAGCGACGGATTTGCAGTGGTCGTAGCCCAGGCCCTGGTGAGACCGACCGGCCCGCCGCTCGGTCCAGCAGGTTGGCAATCGCACTTGAGAACGTCGACGACGCTTGAAGCCGAGGCCATGGCGACGGGGTCGTCTCCAGGGATCATCGCAACGAGTCGCTTGTTTCTGGAGGTCTCGTTGTCGACCGTCGTGTTCCCAAGGCCCCGGGCAGCAGCCGAAGTAGGCCCGACGCCACAGGTTGGCCAGACAGTGCGCGCCGACGACCCCGGGTATGGGCTCGAACAGGCCCAGCCCATCACTTCAGGTTTGCTCGCGGCCCTGCGGGTGCTCCACCAAAGCGTCTGACCCAGGAAACACCAGCGCCTCCTGTCCGTCGTCGTGACGCACGAGGTACGGCGGTGCCCCGTCCGGTCCCCGAACCTCGATGATCTCGGACGTCTGGTCGGACGTACCGGCCGCCCGGCCGTGCACGCGCAACCGGTCACCTACTACTGCACGCATGACAACTCCTCCCAAGAGGTCCTATCCAGCAGACTGCACCTTCCCGCGCATCGGCGGAAGAGGGAGGCGGCACCGCAGGCCACGGGTCCGGTTCCTGTATGCGCAGCTCGCCGAACTCGATCCCCAGCTGTCGACGCTCGTTGAAGAGGGGACCAGTGCCGCTCTGCCAATTGGGGGCCTCCTGAGCCGAGATTGGGTGGGTGATCACTGTGGAGGAGTGGGCGGAGATCCGTCGCCTTCATGTGGCGGAGGGGTTGTCGCAGCGAGCGATCGCTGACCGGTTGGGCCTCGCGCGGAAGACGGTCGCGCGGGCGTTGGCGTCGCAGGGGCCGCCTTCGTATTCGAGGCCG
>DASVHT010000027.1:0-5331 GCA_036382455.1 Dermatophilaceae bacterium | reverse complement strand
AAGAGAACGACAGCCAGGACGAGGATCGGCCGTCGGGCCGGATCATCGACCACGGTGAGTGCGGCTGCGGGCGTGATGAATCCGCTTGAGGTCGCGGTGAACCACAGGCCTGCCGCCAGCGCGAGCAGTCCGAAGGAGACCAACGACGTGGTCAGCAGGGCGACCGCCCCGGAGATCGCGGAGCGGGCGCCACGAAGAGCCACCAGCGCCACCGTCGGAAGAGTTGCGAGCTCGATGGCGACCAGCCACGAACCGAGGTCACGCGCACCTGCTACGGCAGTCGCCCCTGCAGTCGCTGACAGGACGAGACTGACCATCACTGCCGTGCCGCCGGTGGACTGTTTCCTGTCATCGGGCCAGCTCAGCAGCAAGGTCACGGCGGCCGCGAGCAGCGCCGCCAGCTGAAGGGCCGAGGCGACGGAGTCTCCGGCATACATGCACTGACCACCGCCCGGAAGGCACAGGGTCTGACGGGCAGCCCCGGCAGCCGTTCCCAGACCGGCGAACGTGGCCACCGCGCCCACGACGAGGCTGGCCAACGCGACCACGTAGTGCGCCCGGCGCAGGTGCTGGAGGACAACGTCGGCCACGAGGATGACGGCGGCACCGACCGCCGGCGCAAGCACCGGCAGCAACACCCCAACGTTGACGCTGACGACGCCCTGGCTCATCGGGATACCTCAGCAGTGATGGCGGCAACGTCCTTGATAGTCGAGTTCAACACGATCTGGGGGGCAACACCGAGCACGAGAACAGTGGCCACCAGGACTGCCAGAACCGACCACTCGCCTCCGTGGGCATCCGGATGGGCTGGCGAGGTGCGATCACCCGACCAGATCAGTCGCAGCACCCTCAGGGAGTAGCCGGCAGCGATGGCGGTGCCGGTCACCGCCACTGCGGCGAGGACACGCATGAAGAGCTGCGGACGGTCCGGAGCCGGCGACCACGCGGAGTACATGGCCAGGAACTCGCCCCAGAAGCCGACCAGCCCCGGAAGCCCGAGCGACGCCGCGAAGCCGACGACGAGAGAGATGCCCAGACGCGGCGAGACCTCGCGCAGTGCGGCGCGTGCCGTGGCCAGGTCCGCGGATCCCCAGCGTTCCTTGAGACCGCCGACGAGGAAGAAGAGAAGGGCCGACACGACGCCGTGGGCAACGTTGGCGAACAACGCCGCCTGCAGCCCTACGGTCGTCCCGCTGGACAACCCCAGAACCACGAAGCCCATGTGCGCAACGGAGGAATAGGCGATGAGCCGCTTGAGGTCGTTCTCGACCAGACACGCCAGACCTCCCCAGAGGATGCCGACGACGCCAAGGGCCCCGAATGCCGGTGCGAGGGTGCCGAATCCGATGGGAAGGGGGGCAATGACCAGCCGCACGACACCGTACGTGCCCATCTTCAGAAGGACGGCCGCCAGCAGGACAGAGCCAGCGGTGGGCGCGGTCGTGTGTGCCGGCGGGAGCCACGTGTGGAGCGGAAACAGGGGAATCTTGATGCCGAGCCCCACCAGCAGCAGCGCCGCGATGACGACCTGCGTGTGCGGCTGCATGCCCGCTCCGTGGGCACGCGCGAGCTGGTCCAGGTTTCCGGTGCCTGCAGACTGCACGAGGGCAAGGATGCCCACCAGCATCAGCGTGGAGCCGAGCACGGTGTAGAGCACGAAGCGGCCTGACGCGTCAGCGCGCGCCGCAAGATCATGGGAGTCGCCGAACCGGGAGATCAGCACCCACATGGGGATCAGCACGACCTCGAACGAAAGGAAGAAGATGACAGCATCACGGCTCAAGAACGTTGCCAGCGCTCCGAACTCGACAAGCTGCAGACACCCGTAGAACAACGTGGGCGAGCCACCATGCGGCGGGTGTGAGCTTGCGTGAACCACGACCGCGATGCTGAGGGCAGCCGTGAGCAGCAAGAGCGGAGCGCTGATGCCGTCGACGGAGAACTGCCACCTGACGCCCAGTGAGGGCAGCCACGCCGCATCGAGCGATGGTCGCGCAATCACGGAGATGACGACGAGGGCGGCCGTAATCACGCTGGCGGCCAGACTGACCCGGTTGGCGTCGCTCTCGTTGGATGTCTCGGCCCCGCGCCCGGCGACGATCAGGGCAGTGCCCGTCATAGCCGGAACCGCCAGGGCGGCGATCAGCAGGATCACCACAACGTCACCCCCGTCACGCCGACTGTAAGAAGTCCGACCAGGACCCACACGAGGTACGACGATGGTTTGCGGGTGTGCGTTCGCTCGCTGGCGATGCCGATCCAACGGGTTGCCACCACGGTTCCTCGCACGTAGGCGTCAATGACCTCGCGGTCTGCCACCACGACGATCCGAGCGAGCTGCACGACCCGGGACGCCACGGCAACGTAGACGCCGTCCGTACCGAATCCCTTGTCGAACAGCACCATTCGATCGGCGCCAAGGCGTTCGGCCGCATCACCGCTGCCTTGGACCAGCGCCAGGCGCCGCACCGTGAACCCGGTCGCCAGGATCAGGACCAGGGAGGAAATGGCCAGCCACCAGGTGATGTGCGGCTCGACCGGGACCAGTGGGGTGAAGATGATCAGGCCTCCGACAACGGATAGGAACGCGAGAAGCCAGACCGACAGACGAGCACTGTCATGGATGTCGGCGTGGCCATGCTCAGGTTCGGCATGGACGTCGACGAGGGTCGAGTCCGACGCAGGTGCGGATTCCGGCGTTGTCTCGCTCCCTGCCGCCGGCTCGGTGAACATCTTGAGAAGGCTGACGTCCTCGACCTCGTCCGCGCTCTGGGTCTCGGCCCGCTGGGTGACCTCCTCCTCGGCGGTGAGGTGGGTGAGGACCAGCCAGGCCCGAGTGCAGTAAGCGGCAGTGAGGGCAACGCTGAGCCCCACCGCCACGAGGACGATCCACCCGGCAGCCGAACCGGACTCGGACGCGTTGTCGTGGGCAGCGCCCAGGACGAACTCCTTGGCCACGAAACCGACAAGGGGCGGAACTCCGGCCAGTGCCAGGAAGCCGACGGCCAGGGGCACCTTCAGCGCCGGGTGATGGCGCACCCCACCTGACATCTTCACCGCAGAGGTGCCGGCGACCAGCACGCTGAGCCATCCGACGGCAAGGAACAACAACGCCTTGAACATGGCATGCGACAACAGGTACAACACTGCGGGACCGGCGCCGGTGGACACCGGCGCAATGGCGAGGGCGGAGAGCATGATGGCGATCTGGCTGATCGTGGAGTAGGCCAGCAGCCGTTTGATGTCGGACTGACCGAAGGCAAGAATCGCCGAGCCGATCATCGTCACGGCGGTGATCACTGCGAGCACGAGGCGTGCCGGGTCCGACAGGACGAAGATCGGGAACAGCCGAGCCAGAACGAAGGTGCCAGCCGCGACCATGGTTGCGGCATGGATCAGTGCCGAGGCGGGGGTGGGGCCCTCCATGGCATCGGGCAGCCAGTCGTGGAAGGGGAACTGGGCCGACTTTCCGGCGATACCGCTGAGCAGGCAAAGGAATGCCGCCGTCAGCGTCGCACCGGGTGTAGTCGACCAGGTAGCCATGAGGTCCGGGATCGACGTCGTCCGGGCGCCAGCGGCCAGGATGATGAGGCCAATGACGAAAGCCAGGTCAGCGGTCCGCGTGACCAGGAATGCCTTGGTCGCAGCACGTCGCGCGGACTCCAGGCGGCTGTTGTGGCCGATGAGCAGATAGGAGCACCAGCCCATGACCTCCCAGCCCACGAGGGTGAGGATGAGGTCACCGGAGAGGACCACCAGCAGCATCCCGGCCAGGAACAGGGAGACCGTCGCCGTGAACGCGCCATACCGGTCGTCGTCATGCAGGTACCACTTGGTGAAGAGCTGGATCGCCAGACCCACAATGCCCACTGCGAACACCACGATGGCGCTGAGGTCGTCCAACAACAGGTGCAACGGCATCTGCAGCGAGCCCAGCGGGAGCGCTCCGATGGTGGAGACCTCGGGGGTGAACGGGCCGTTGTGCACGCCATAGAGCACATAGGTGGCGGCCAGCAGGGTGACAACCCCACCGGTGCTGGCGATGACAGCGCTGGCAAACCGGCGGCGGGCTACCGCCAGACCGAGAAGCGACGCCACGAAGGGAACCAGGACGACCAGCCGGGCGGACCAGGACAAGAGATCGCTCATGCGCCGGGCTCGCTCAGGTCGATGTTGCCGCGGCTGCGGAATAACGCCAGGACCACGGCCAGTGCGACCCCTATCTCCGCCGCGGCGATGGTGATGAGGAAAAGGGTCAGGACATAGCCGGTCTGTAGAGCGTCGCCCCGCACCGAACCCATGGTGACGAACAGCAGGTTGGCTGAGTTGAGGATCAGCTCCACCCCGATCAGGACCAGCACGGCGTTGCGACGCGCCATGACGCCATAGGCCCCCACTCCTGCAAGGATGCAGACGAGCGAGAGCGGAAGCCACAGATGGATCATTCGGACTCCCCCTCGGTCGATGTGGCCGGCACCAAGGAGACGGGCTCGCCCTCGGTCGTGGCCGGCATCCGTGAGACGGCCAACGCGGCGACCAGCGCCACGAGCAGCAGCAGAGAAAGCAGCTCGAAGGGCCAGACCCAGGACCCGAACAGCTGGGTTGCAATCGCTTTCGTGTCACCGACCCTGGCTGTCAAGAGCTCCCCGCCAAGAGCCGGCAGCAGGACCGAACCCAGCAGGGCCGTGGTTCCCGCGCCGAGAACAGCCGCTGCAATGCGCTGGGCTCCGCTCGAGGTGTGCTCGGGACTGCGACCCATCGGCGCCCGGGTCAGCATGAGCGCGAAGAGCACGAGTACGACGACCGCGCCAACGTAGATGAGCAGCTGCACGAGGGCAACGAGCTCTGCGCCCAGAACCAGATAGCAGCCGGCCAGGGTGCCGAGCGTGACGACGAGCCAGAGCGCGGCGTGCACCAGCTGGTGAGTGGTCACGGCGAGAACTGCGCTCGCCGCCGTGATCAGTCCTACGGAAGCGAAAAGGATGTCCAGGCTTGTCATACGCTCCCCGTCGGGGCTGTTCGCACAGGCTTGTTCGCCGCTGCGATCTCTTGTGGCTCGGCCGAGTTCGGGTCGAGCGCCGGGGGCGGGGGCACGGTGGCCATCCACTGCCCGAGGCGCTCTTTCTCGTGGATCAGATCCAGGATGTCGAACTCGGCGTACTCGAACTCGGGGCTCCAGTGGAGGGCGTCGAACGGGCAGACCTCGATGCAGATCCCGCAGTACATGCACAACGAGAAGTCGATCGCGAAGCGGTCGAGCACGTTGCGCTGGCGCTCACGCCCGCCCTCGGTGGTCGCCGGCAGCGTCTCTTTGTGGGAGTCGATATA
>DASVHT010000026.1:0-15078 GCA_036382455.1 Dermatophilaceae bacterium | reverse complement strand
GGTGGCCCGCAGCTGAGCGACCGCCTGGGCCTTGGTCACGCCAGCCGGCAGACGTTCGCCAATGAGTCCCGTGAAGATCAGGTCCGTAGCGTTGCCGAGGATCTTGGGACCGATGACCGACAGCGCCACGCTGACGATCCCCAGCACCCCTGCCGCGGCGACCAGCCTGCGGTCGCCCCGCAGCCGGGCGACGAGCCGGCGCATGGACCCTTTGAAGTTCACGGCCTTGACGGGCGGCGCTCCCATCATGTGGCCCATCGGACCTCGCGGGGGCGCGGGCGGGCGCGGGCCGGACCCGCTCACGCAGCCTCCTCCTCGCTCAGCTGGGACAGCACGATCTCGCGGTAGGTCTCACACGATGACATCAGCGTGGAGTGGGTTCCTGTCCCGACGACCGTTCCCTGGTCGAGGACGACGATCGCGTCGGCATAACGGATGGTGCTGATCCGCTGCGCCACGATGATCACCGTGCTGCGAGCGGTCACCGCCGACAATGCTGCTCGTAGCCGGGCGTCCGTGTCGTAGTCGAGCGCGGAGAACGAGTCGTCGAACAGGTAGATCGCCGGAGCCTTGACGACGGCACGGGCAATCGCCAGTCGCTGTCTCTGTCCTCCTGACACGTTGGTGCCACCCTGGGCGATGACCGAGTTCAACCCCTCCGGCATGGCCTGCACGAAGTCGCGCGCCTGGGCGATCTCCAGTGCTGCCCACAGCTCGTCGTCGGTGGCGTCGGTCTTGCCGTAGCGAAGGTTTGTTGCCACTGTGCCCCCGAACAGATAAGGCCGCTGCGGAACCAGGCCGATGGATGACCGGAGATCGCGGGGGTCAAGGAGGCGGACATCGATGTCATCGACCATCACCGTCCCGTCGGTGGCGTCCACCAGTCGCGGGATGAGGTTGAGCAGTGTCGACTTCCCGCTGCCGGTCGACCCCACGATGGCAGTTGTCTCACCCGGTCGTGCCACGAGGCTGGCCCCGTGAAGAACCGCCTCCTGTGCCCCCGGGTAGCTGAATGACGCCTCGTGCAGCTCCACAACACCGGTATGCCGGGTGCGCACGTGGGGTTCCGCCGGTGCCCGCACGCTCGGAACCGTGTCGAGCACCTCGGTGATCCGTTCCGCACTGACCTCCGCCCGAGGTAGCAGGACAAACATGAAGGTCGCCATCATGACCGACATCAGGATCTGCAGGAGATAGCTGAGGAACGCCGTCAACGTGCCGATCTGCATGTCCCCACTGGCAATTCGATGACCTCCGATCCACATCACAGCGACGCTGGAGGCGTTCATGACGAGCATCACGGTGGGAAACATCAGCGCCATCAGGCGGCCCACACGAATGGACACGTCCATCAGGTCTGCGCTGGCGCCGTCGAACCGCTGCTGCTCGTGGGTGTCCTTGACAAAGGCCCGGATGACGCGGACGCCGCCGATCTGCTCGCGAAGGATCTGGTTGATCAGGTCGATCTTGAGCTGCATGGACCGGAACAAGGGGCGCATCCTCGAGATGATCAGCACGACGCACACCAACAGGATCGGCACGATCACCACCAGCAGCGAGGACAGGTAGACGTCCTGGCGAAGCGCCATGATGATGCCGCCGAAGCACATGATCGGCGCCGTGATCATCATCGTGAAGACCAGCAGCACGAGCATCTGAACCTGCTGGATGTCGTTGGTGGACCTCGTGATCAGCGACGGGGCGCCGAACCGGCCGACCTCCTGTGCGGCGAAGGACTCGACCGTGACGAAGACCGACTCGCGCAGGTCCCTGCCCAGCGCCATCGCCGTGCGGGCCCCGAAGTAGACCGCAGTGACGGAGCACACGATCTGCAGCGCGGTCACGCCCAGCATCACGACGCCCGTGCGAACGATGTAGCCCGTGTCCCCCGTAATGACGCCCTGGTCGATGATCTGTGCGTTCAGTCCAGGCAGATAGAGACTCGCGATCGTCGAGACGAGCTGGAAGAGCACGATCAGGACGATCGGCCTTTGGTAGGGACGCAGATGTGCGCGCAGGAGCTTGACGAGCACGGAGGTCAACCAGCCCTGCCGCGCCGCGCGGCACGGCGTACAGCTTCTTCGTCATCCATCTGGGTCGCCTGCTCGAGGGTTGGTGCGGAGCCGCCGAGACGGGCCGGGAGGTACTTCAGCTCGTCCGTCGGAACCGCTGGATAGGCCTCCTGGGCGGCGTGCAACAGGTCGCCCATCCGGGCCCGGACCTGCGTGTTGACGTCGTCGGCATCGTCCGTGCGCCCAACCAGGATCGGCTCGCCGACGCTGAGCATGATGGGGACGTTCGTACGGCCCAACCGCTTGGGGTAACCCTTGGTCCACACCCTCTGGGACCCCCAGATGACCATCGGCACCACCGGCACGCCGGCTGCGCGGGCCATCCGGACCGCGCCGCTCTTGAACCCCTTGAGCTCGAACGAACGTGAGATGGTCGCCTCAGGGAACACCCCGACCATCTCCCCTGCCCGAAGGGCTGTGACCGCGGCACGGAACGACGCCGCACCAGCAGTTCGATCCACCGGTATGTGATGCATGCCGCGCATCAGCGGTCCGCTGACCCTGTGGCGGAACACGTCGTCCTTGGCCATGAAACGCACCAGGCGCTTGCTGGGAATGGCCGCCAGACCGGCATACGCGAAGTCGAAGTAGCTCAGGTGGTTGATCACCAGAACTGCGCCACCCGAGGTCGGGATGTTCTGCGAACCGGTGAGGGTGAACCTGAGCCCCTGCGCAGCGAACAACGCCCTCGCGACCCAGATGACGGGGGTGTAGACAAGCTCCATGGCTCCACCGTAAGGGTTCGCACCAACCAGGCGACACGCAACGACCGGAGACCACGGTTGTGCGCATTCCGGCCACACCCCCTGGCGCCAAGGTGTAGTTTTCGGCCATCACCCGCCCGCCGCGTGGGGGCGGCCGATTGTCTTCTCGTCGTGATTCGCGATCGGGTCACGGAGATTCAGGATGGGGGGTCGATTGTGGAGCCGATCAGCACCTCGCTCGTCCGGATAAGCGAGTTCGGCCCTTTCGACGCCTTCTCGGACGACGCCCACGGACTCTACCTGGATGGTTTCTCGGAACACGCGGTGATCGCGTGCCGCGCAGGGATGCTCGTGAGCGTGGCTGCGGGTGACAGGGCCACCACCCGGTATCTGCGCTACATCGAGGGCATCGCCCTCCAGGAGCTGGGCCGGCACCACGACGCCGTGACCACGGCGATGGACCTGCTCAGCGACGTCGAGGACGCCTCGGACCTGATGTGGCGGGCCAAGGCGCTGGCCCTGCTTGCGGAGTCCTCGACCCAGGTCGGGGAGGTCAGCCGGGCGATGGACGCGCTGGCCGAGGGAACGTGGCTCGTCGCGAACGAGATGCCTGGTCGCTACAACCACCTTTCCGCGAGCATGGCGGTCGCGCTGGCGCTGCGCGCCGTCTCCCTGTTCGAGCAGGCGGACGAGCTGCTCGCCGGGATTCGGCCCTACGACGGCCTCGACATCAATCTCCTGGTCGCGCAGGAGCGGGCGCTGATGGGCGCCTTCTGGGGGACGACGCTTCTCCTGGTCGGCCACGTCGAGGAGGCGGGGCCGCATTTCGTCGCATCCGCCGAACGGGCATTGGGGATGCGCAGGATCGCGGCGTTGGTGGGCAACTCCGAGATGGCGGCGCGGGCCGAGATCATCGAGGCGTACGCGCTCAGCCGGCTGGGGTACGCGGATCTCGCCGCCGCCCGGGTCAACGCAGCTACCCAGCACCTTCGGCTCCGCGACGAGCTTGTCGAGACCCACCTCGCGCACCTCGTTCTCGGCCAGGCGGCGAAGGAGTCGGCGGACTACGACGAGGCGCGACGGCACCTGCTGGCCGCCTTGACGAACGCAGACCGCGCGAGTCGCGACATCTGGGGGGCCGCCGCGTTGACGGCGTTGGCCGACCTCGAAGTGGCGGAACACGGGCCGCATCCCGCGGTCGCCCTGTGGAAGCGCCTGGCCAGGGAAGCACTCGGTCGGGTGTGGGCCGAGCGCGACGGCCGATTCACGGCGCTGCAGACGCGCAACGAGGTGCGCGCACTGACCGCGGAGACAAGCCGGATGGGACGGGCCGCGCTGCTCGACCCCCTTACGGGTCTGGGAAACCGGCAGATGATGTCGAGCGCCGTCGAGCGGTCGGGTGAAAGCCTCTCAGCCGTGTTCGTCGACATCGACCAGTTCAAGCAGGTCAATGACCTCTACTCGCACGCCGTCGGCGACGAGGTGCTGCGTCGGATCGCGGTCATTCTGCGCAGCCACTGCCGGGCCGACGACGTGCCGGTGCGCTACGGCGGGGACGAGTTCATCATCCTCGTCTTCGGTGGGGGCACCGCAGCCGAAGAGGTCGCGGATCGGTTGCACGAGGCGGTGCGCAACGCCCCCTGGGGGCAGGTCGCCCCGGGTCTGGAGGTCACGGTCTCGGTTGGCGTTGGACGACCAGCCCCGGCCCGCGGGGCCATCGCTGCCGCCGACGCCGCGCTGTACGCGGCGAAGCGGGCCGGTCGCGACCGCGTTGTGATGGTCTGACCGTCGCGATCGGTTCTCACATAAGCGGATTCGCGTGATCGGTGACGTTTACAGCCCGCACTTGACGCCGCAGGGCCCACAGGGCCACGGCGCTGGCCGCCGCCACATTCAGTGAGTCCACTCCCCCGGCCATCGGAATCTTCACGACCACGTCGGAGCCCTTGACGACCAGCCGCGAGAGTCCATCCCCCTCGGTTCCGAAGATCATCGCGAGGCGCTGCGGCTGGTCGGATGCGAAGTCATCCAGGTTGACAGCCCCATCGCCCAGCGCGAAGGCGGCAATGGTAAAGCCGAGGTCCCGCAACAGGCGCAGGCCGGCCGGCCAGGGCTCGATGCGCGTCCAGGGCACCTGGAACACCGTGCCCATGGAGACGCGCACGGCCCGCCTGTACAGCGGGTCGGCGCATCGCGGCGTGATGAGAACGGCGTCGACGCCGAGCGCCGCCGCGGACCTGAACACGGCACCCAGGTTGGTGTGATCGACGATGTCCTCGAGGATGACCACGCGAGAGGCATTCTGGAGCAGGGCGTTCCGCAACAGCACCGCCGGGGCCACGAGAGGAGGTCGGTGCATCGACGCCAGGGCCCCACGATGGAGATGAAAGCCGGTCATGGCCTTGATGACCCTGGCGTGTGCGACGTAGACCGGCACGCCCTCGGACTCGGCCTGTCCGACGAGATCTGCAAGGTCGGTGAGCCAGCGCTTCGCCATGAGGAACGAACGCGGCCGATGTCCGGCTGCCAGTGCCCGCCGGATGACCTTCTCACTCTCCGCGAGATACAGCCCTCGCTCGGGCTCGACCTTGGTACGCAGGGCGACATCGGTCAGGCCGAAGTAGTCGCGAACCCGCTCATCGGCCGGGTCTGTGATCTCGATCGCCATGTCAGAGAGCTGTCTTCGCAATGGCGACGACGCCGATGACGACGATCACCCAACGAAGCACCCTCTGGGACAGGCGCCGCCCGACCCGGGCTCCGACATACCCACCGGCAAGGGCACCCGCGCCGACGAGGGCTACGACAGACCAGTTGATCCGCTCCCACGCCACCACCATGAAGGTCACTGCGGCAATCGCGTTGACCACCGTTCCCAGCACGTTCTTCAGCGCATTGACGCGCTGCAGGCTGACCGCCATCAGAACGCTCATGATGCCCACCAGCAGAACCCCCTGCGCTGCCCCGAAGTAGCCGCCGTAGATCCCGGCTGCGAAGACCCCCAGGGCCAGCAGGAGACGTCGGCCGAGGCTGTCGTGATCCGGATGTCGCTCGGCGGCCCACACCTGGAGCCGCGGCCCGAGCAGAACCAGGAGCAGGGCGGCGGCGATGAGGGCAGGCACGATGGCGTTGAACGCGGACTCGGGGAGCTCGAGCAGGAGGATCGCTCCGGTCAGGGCGCCGAGGAGTGACACGGGCACCAGACGGCGCAGGATGCGCCCCTGTCCGACCAGCTCCGAGCGGTAGCCGTGAATACCCGTCAGCCCGCCGGCGACGAGGCCAACAGTGTTGGAGACGTTGGCGACCAACGGCGCAAACCCGAAGAACAGCAACGTAGGGAAGGTGATCAGCGTGCCAGATCCGACGATGGTGTTGATGGTTCCTGCAGCCATTCCTGCCGCGAGCAGCGCAACGACTTCATACCAAGGCACCCGGTCACCCTAGGGGAGAGCTCGCCGGGTGCCTCATGACCCGGGTTCTAGCTGCGCCTTCTCCCCGGCTCGCCCGGGTCCGGCGGGCTCTGGTCGGCATCGCCCGTGATGCGCAGCTCCGAGTCATGCAGGGCGGACGCCTGGTCCTCGAGGGAGTCCGCCGCGGGTCGACCGGACGTCTGGGTGCGGCGCTGGCTGGTGGTTGCGTGACCCTCGGCCTCGGCGGAGGCACCGGCCGCCTGTCCGCGGGCTTCGGCCAGAGCCTTTGCCGGGTCCTCCAGCGTGGTCTCCTCAAATGCGGTGGGCATCACCTCGCCGGTGTCCACCCACGTGTCGCTCGGGTCCTCGACGTCCTTGCCGCCAAGGGCGCTGCCGATCCCCTTCAGCGCCTCGGTCAGCTCGCTGGGGATGATCCACAGCTTGTTGGCGTCACCGCGGGCAAGCTGTGGGAGCACCTGGAGGTACTGGTAGGCGAGGAGCTTCTGGTCCGGCTTCCCGCGGTGGATCGCCTCGAACACCTGGGTGATCGCGCGGGACTGGCCCTGCGCCTCGAGGATGCGGGCCTGGGCAGAACCCTCGGCGCGAAGGATCTGGCTCTGCTTCTCGCCCTCGGCGGTCAGGATTGCCGACTGCTTGACACCTTCGGCGGTCAGGATGGCCGCGCGGCGGTCGCGCTCGGCGCGCATCTGCTTCTCCATCGAGTCCTGCACCGAGTGTGGCGGGTCGATGGCCTTGAGCTCGACGCGGTTGACCCGGATGCCCCACTTGCCGGTGGCCTCATCGAGAACACCCCGGAGCTGGGCGTTGATCTGGTCCCGGCTGGTCAGGGTCTGCTCGAGATCCAGGGAACCGATGACGTTGCGCAAGGTGGTGACCGTCAGCTGCTCGATGCCCTGGATGAAGTTGGCGATCTCGTAGACGGCCGACTTGGAGTCGATCACGGAGTAGTAGATGACGGTGTCAATGTTGACCACGAGGTTGTCCGACGTGATCACCGGCTGCGGTGGGAAGGAGACGACCTGCTCGCGGAGGTCGACGTTGGCCCGTACCTTGTCCACGAAGGGCACGAGGAAGTGGAGGCCGCCCTCAAGGGTTCGTGAAAACTTGCCCAGCCGCTCGATGATCAGCGAAACCTGCTGCGGCACGATCTTCACAGTGCGGACGATGACGATGACGGCGAATGCGACAAGCAGGACCAGAACGATGAGCGCTGCATTTCCAGATGTCACTGACTACTCCGATTCCCGACCTTCCGCGACGCTGCTGACGATCGCGGTGGCCCCCTCAATGGAAACTACCCGGACCTCTTGCCCGGGCAGGCATGCTGCGGCGTCCGGGGCCGTACGTGCCGACCAGGTCTCGCCGCCAAGCTTGACTCGTCCGTCGTGCTCGGTAACCGTCTGCAGCACCAGGGCATGGCGACCGACCTGGGCCACGGCACCGATGTCACCCCTGTTCGGCACCATGAAACGACTCTTCACGATGGGACGCACCCCCAGGAGCAGCGCTCCCGCTACACCGACGGCCGCAATCACCTGAACGACCAACGGAAAGCCGACCGCCGCCGCAGCGGCCCCTGCCAGGGCGCCACCCGCCAGCATCAGGAACACGAAAGCGACGCTGACAACCTCGATCGCTCCCAGGGCAAGGGCAAGTCCCACCCACGCTAGCCAGCCATGATCGCCGAAAAACATGCCGTTCCCCTCCTGTACCGATGGGACGATCACCGTACTGCTGATTGGGACGACGGTGTGGAGTTGGGGTTCACGGGCCGGTCGCCGGTGCCGCCCGCGCGGACCACCGCTGGCCGTGGCGTTCGACCACCAACGGCAGGGCGAACGTCTCGGACAGCTTCGCGGCGGTCAGCGTGATCTCGACCGGTCCGGCGGCGACGATGCGACCCTCACGCATCAGCAGCACGTCGGTGAACGAGGGCGGGATCTCCTCCACGTGATGGGTCACCAGCACCAGCGCGGGCGCTTCGACATCAGCGGCCAACAGGCCCAGACGCGCCACCAGGTCCTCACGGCCTCCGAGGTCGAGCCCGGCGGCCGGCTCGTCGAGCAGCATGAGCTCGGGGTCGGTCATCAGCGCCCGGGCGATCTGGACCCGCTTGCGCTCACCCTCGCTGAGAGTGCCGAACGTGCGGTCGCTCAGGTGCGCCGCACCCAAGGACTCAAGCAGGTCTTCGGCACGTGCGTGGTCCAGCGCTTCGTACTTCTCCCGCCAGCGCCCCACGATCCCGTAGGAGGCCGTGACGACGACGTCGTGGACCAGCTCGTCCGCCGATAGCCGTTCGGCGACTGCCGCGCTGGCCAGGCCGATTCGCGGGCGCAGCTCGAAGACGTCGACCGCGCCAAGGACCTCGCCGAGAACCCCTGCAACACCCGTCGTGGGGTGGATCCGGCCAGCAGCCAGCTCAAGGAGGGTGGTCTTTCCGGCCCCGTTAGGTCCGAGAATGACCCAGCGCTGGCCTTCCTCGACCTCCCAGGTGATGTCGTCGAGCAGCGTGTTGCCTCCGCGGACCACGCTGACGCCGGCGAACTCAAGGACGTCGCTCATGGTCCCTGACCCTAGGCCACAGCCCCGCCACGGTGAATCACGACACCTACGATGACGGGATGTCCGTCCTGCCCGTGTCCGTCCGGCTCGCGCTGTGGGCGACGGCCGCGTATGCCGGACGGCTGCCGCTGGCGGAGGTCGTTGGCCGGGCGCACCCCGACCTCGACCACGTCGCCGGCGACCTCGACCGCCTCTCCATCTGGCATGACCTCGGTGAGCAGGCAGTCCTCGTCGCGCTCCCCCGCCCGGGCAACCTCTCCGGTATGCCGCGGGGTTCGGCCGAGCTGATCGCCGCGGCCACGGATGCGGGTGAGTGCGTCTACGTGCCCGGGGTCGGTGGAGCACTGGTTCCGACCATCGAGAGCTTTGGCCCCATCGGCGACCAGGGCACCCAGGTGACATGGACGTCATACGACGCGGCCCCGGTCCCGACCCATGTGCTGGAGGCGCTGTCCCTCGGCGAGATCGAGCTGAGCCTGCGACAGTCCCTGCTGGAGGCCACCGCCCGCCTCGACGCGCTGGACACCAAGCCGTGGGACGCGAGGCTGCGCACACTGGCCGACCACCTCCCCGGCGATGCCTGGGGTCTGCCAGCCGGACTGCCGCGGCGGGCACACCGCATCATGGCGACCGCCTCCCTCATCGGCGCCGCCACCCAGCTCGGCCTCGGCCCCCACGCCGAGTCGCAGGTGCTGACCAGTGCGCTGACCGAGCGGCGACGGGTGCTGCTGACCGACCTCGAAGCCGTCGCCGACGCGGCCATGGCCGCCGCGGCGACCGTTGCCGCGCTCAGTCTTGCCGGGCTTCGCCCCGGCCAGCGTGATCTCTAGGGCATCGACCGCTGACGCAGCACGGACTCGTAGACCTTCATGGTCTGGTCACCGATGGATGACCACGAGAAGCTCTCCACCGCGCGCTGCCGACCGGCCTGACCACGTGCACGGGCGCGAGCCGGGTCGGAGACCGCGTCGGTGAGCGCCGCGGCCAGGTCCTCGACGAAACGGTCGGAATCCAATGGCGACCCGGTGCCGTCGGCCACCTGCTCGATAGGGACCAGCCACCCGGTCTCGCCGTCGACCACCACCTCAGGTATTCCCCCCGTTGCCGTGGCAACAACCGCAAGCTCGCAGGCCATGGCTTCGAGATTGACGATCCCCAGCGGCTCGTAGACGGATGGGCAGGCGAAAACCGTTGCGGCACTGAGCAGAGCGATCACCTCGGCCCGAGGCAACATCTCGGCGATCCACACGACGCCGTGACGACCCCGTCGCAGCTCCGCGATGAGCGTTCCAACCTCGGCCTTGATCTGGGGGGTGTCCGGGGCACCTGCACACAGCACCAGCTGTACCTCTGGGGGCAGCTGGGCCACCGCTCGCAACAGGTAGGGCAGCCCCTTCTGGCGGGTGATCCGGCCCACGAAGACCACCGATGGACGGGTGGGGTCGACGCCGTACCTGCGCACCACCTCGAGCGCCTCTGGGCTCGAGTCCCGTTGCCAGAGCTCGGAGTCGATGCCGTTGTGAACGACGTGGACTCTGGACGGGTCGACGTCGGGATAGCAGCCAAGGACGTCCAGCCGCATGCCTGCGCTCACCGCGATCACTGCCGCCGCCGCCTCGTATGCCGTCCGTTCCGCCCAGCAGGACACCGCGTAGCCACCGCCGAGCTGCTCCGCCTTCCAGGGGCGCATCGGCTCCAGGCTGTGGGCGGAGATCACGTGGGGCACCCCGGCCAGCAGCGACGCCAGGTGTCCACCCATATTGGCGTACCAGGTGTGGGAGTGAACCAGATCCGCCCCCACACAGTCGCTCGCCATGGTCAGGTCGATACCGAAGGTCCGGAGGGCCGGGTTCGCGGACGAGAGCTGCGGGAGATCGGCATACCCAGTGGTTCCGGCCTCGTCACGTGGCTCACCGAAACAGCGGACCTGGACATCGATGTCGCCCCGAGCGCGCAACGCGCGCACCAGCTCGCTCACGTGAACGCCAGCGCCACCGTAGACCTGCGGTGGGTACTCCTTGCTCAGGATGTCGACTCTCACGTCGAGAACGCTAGCGCGGTGCGGGGTCGCCTGCGAGCCCGTCCGGGCCTTAGGGTCAGCCCATGGCGAAGCGGACTGGCAGCCCGAAGGTTCTGGCAATCGTCCTGGCAGGCGGCGAGGGCAAGCGACTCATGCCCCTGACTGCGGACCGGGCCAAACCCGCGGTTCCGTTCGGCGGTATCTACCGGCTGATCGACTTCGCGCTGAGCAACATCGTGAACTCGGGCTATCTCAAGATCGTCGTGCTCACGCAGTACAAGTCGCACAGCCTGGACCGTCACGTCAGCAAGACCTGGCGGATGTCGACGATGCTCGGCAACTACGTGACGCCGGTTCCGGCCCAGCAACGCATCGACAAGAGCTGGTTCCTGGGCAGTGCCGACGCGATCTACCAGAGCCTGAACCTCGTGCACGACGAGGTGCCCGACATCGTGGTGGTGGCAGGCGCGGACCACGTCTACCGCATGGACTTCAGCCACATGGTCGAGCAACACATCAAGAACCGCGCCGGAGTGACGGTTGCGGCAATCCGTCAACCGATCTCAATGTCCGACCAGTTCGGAGTCATTGAGGTCGATCCAGACAACGGCGGGAAGATCCACGCCTTCAAGGAGAAGCCCAAGGACGTGACCGGGCTGCCGGACTCCCCGGACGAGATACTGGCCTCGATGGGCATCTACGTCTTCGATGCCTCTGTCCTCATCGACGCCGTCACCCGTGATGCCGACCGCGAGGGGAGCGGTCGGGACATGGGCGGTGACATCGTCCCGGACTTCGTGCGTCGGGGCGAGGCCTACGTCTACGACGTCAAGGACAACCCAATCCCCGGCTCCACCGACCGAGACCATGGTTACTGGCGCGACGTCGGCACGATCGACTCCTACTACGACGCCCAGATGGACCTCATCTCGTTCCATCCGGTGTTCAACCTCTACAACTACGAATGGCCTATCTACACCGAGCATGGCAACTACCCGCCGGCGAAGTTCGTCCACGAGTCGAAGAACCGGGTCGGCGAGGCGCTCAACTCCGCGGTCTCCCCCGGCGTCGTGATCAGCGGTGGGCAGGTGACCCACTCCGTGCTCTCCCCCGGTGTTCACATCCACAGCTACGCCACCATCACCGACAGTGTTCTGCTCGACTTCGTCGAGGTCGGTCGCAACGCCACGATCCATCGAGCCATCATCGACAAGTTCGTCGTCGTCCCGCCGGGCGTGAGCATCGGTGTCAACCGTGCCGACGACCTCGATCGCGGCTTCACCGTTACCGACTCCGGTATAACGGTGATCGGAAAGGGCCAGGTGGTGCGCCCGTGAGCACGCCCGACCCTCGTCCCGCGAGAGTTGCGGTGCAGCTACAACCACAGCATGCGGCATACAGCGACATCCGACGTGCCTGCGCCCGGGCCGAGGAGCTTGGCGTGGACATCGTCTTCAACTGGGACCACTTCTATCCCCTGTACGGCGAACCCGACGGGAAGCACTTCGAGTGCTGGACGATGCTCGGGGCGTTCGCCGAGGCGACCGAGCGGGTGGAGATCGGCGCTCTGGTCACCTGCAACTCGTATCGCAACCCCCAGCTGCTCGCCGACATGGCACGGACGGTCGACCACATCAGCGACGGGCGCCTGATCCTGGGAATCGGTTCGGGCTGGTTCGAGAAGGACTACAACCAGTACGGCTACGAGTTCGGGACCGCCGGCGGGCGTCTGGATGCACTCGACCGGGACCTGCCGTTGATCAAGAGCCGCTGGGCGAAGCTCAACCCGTCCCCCGGACGAGACATCCCGGTGCTGATCGGTGGCGGCGGCGAGCGCAAGACCCTGCGCATCGTGGCCGAGCAGGCCGACATCTGGCACGGCTTCGGCGACGCCGAGGCGGTGGCCCACAAACACCGGGTGCTCGACGAGTGGTGCGCCAAAGTCGGGCGGGACCCACTGGAGATCGAACGGTCTGCCGGCGTATCGGCCAAGAGCCCGGCAAAGAGCGCCGAGAGCCTGTATGCCGTGGGGACGCGGTTGTTCACCGTCGGCCTCACGGGGCCGGACTACGACCTCAGCCCGGTGAGGGACCTGCTCGCATGGCGGGACGACCGCAACCGCGCGTAGGGCCGTCGGATGTAGCACTCGCTTGCCTGGCCCGGTCGCACGCCGAGACCCGGTGAACGCCGGACCCAGGCCTCGATAGCCTTGCAGCGTGCCCGATCCCACAACGCAGACCCTGTTGGTTACCGTCTCCGGCGACGACCGTCCAGGCGTGACGAGCACGCTGTTCGACGCCATAGCCGATGTGGGGGCCGAGGTCCTCGATCTCGAGCAGGTCGTCGTCCGCGGGCATCTCACCCTGGCCCTGCTGCTGTCAGCGGGACCTCAGAACACCCGCCTGCGAGAAGTCGTCGCCAGCGTTGCCACATCACTGGGCATGCGGGTGAACGTTGCGTCCGGCAGCGGCGACAACGCGCCGCGCCGCAGCGGTCGAGCTGCCGTCGTGGTGCTGGGCGCGCCGTTGCTGGCCAGCGCCGTTGCCGCGGTCACCACGCGAATCGCGACCCACGGTGCCAATATCGACCGGATCCGACGGCTCTCGCGATATCCGGTCACCACAGTCGAGTTCGACGTCTCCGGGGCTGATGTCGCGGTTCTGCGCACTGAGCTCTCGCTGGAGGCCGCTGTACGTGGGGTCGACATCGCGGTCGCCCCTGCCGGACTGGCACGTCGTGGCCGCCGGCTGGTCGTCATCGATGTGGACTCGACCCTGATCCAGGACGAGGTGATCGAGCTGCTGGCCGGGCACGCCGGAAGGGAGGCCGAGGTCGCCAAGGTGACCGCTGCCGCCATGCGTGGTGAGCTCGACTTCGCTGAGAGCCTGCGTGCCCGGGTGGCGACTCTCGCCGGCCTTCCCGTGAGCGTCCTGGACGAGGTGCGTGACGCCATCCGGCTGACGCCCGGAGCCCGCACCCTTGTGCGCACCCTGAAGCGACTCGGCTTCACGGTCGCCGTGGTCTCGGGCGGCTTCATCGAGGTCGTCGGCCCGATCGCGGCGGAGCTTGAGATCGACCGAGCCCACGCCAACCACCTCGAGGTCAGGGACGGCTTCCTCACCGGTGGGCTGGTCGGCGAGATCGTCGACCGACAGGGCAAGGCCGAGGCCCTGCGCCGCTTTGCCGCAGAGGAGCACCTGCCGCTGTCACGAACGGTGGCCATCGGCGATGGTGCCAACGACCTGGACATGCTGGCCGCCGCCGGCCTCGGGATCGCCTTCAACGCCAAGCCGTTGGTGCGCGAACAAGCCGACACCTCCGTCAACGTGCCGTATCTGGACGCCGTGCTCTACCTCCTGGGAATCACCCGTGAGGAGATCGAGGATGCCGATGAGGCCGACGGCACTCCGACACCGGCGCCCCCCTTGCCTGCTCACTGAACGCCGGCTCACCACGTGCCGGGCGGTGCGAAGACGCACGCCCAACGTGATCAGCCCATCGCGTGGAAGCCGCCGTCGACGTGGATGATCTCTGCTGTGGTCGCCGGGAACCAGTCGGACAGGAGCGCCACGCATGCCTTCGCCGCGGGGACGGCATCATCGACGTTCCAGCCCAGAGGGGCACGGGCCGCCCAGGACTCTTCGAAGACATTGAACCCTGGAACGGACTTGGCCGCGGTCGTGCGGATGGGACCGGCGGCGACAAGGTTCACGCGCACACCCTTGGGGCCGAGATCTCGTGCGCAGTAACGACTGGTGGACTCGAACGCCGCCTTGGCCACGCCCATCCAGTCATAGACCGGCCAGGCGAACTTCGCATCGAACGTCAGACCGACCACGCTGCCACCGTTGGACATCAGCGGAAGCGCTGCAACCGAAAGTGCCTTCAGGGAGTATGCCGATGCGTGCAGCGCCGTCGCGACGTCCTCCCACGTGCCCTCGAGGAAGTTGAAAGCGCCCTGGGGGGCGAACCCGATCGAGTGCAGGACGCCGTCGAGGTGATCAACGTGCTCGGTGAGCCGCTCGGCCAACGAGTCCAGGTGCTCCTGGTTGGTCACGTCCAGCTCGACGACCGGCGGTGTCGACGGCAGCCGCTTGGCGATGGACTGGGTGATCCTCATGGCGCGACCGAACGAGGTCAGCACGACCTCGGCACCCTCCTCCTGTGCCAGCTTGGCCACGTGAAAGGCGATCGAGGAGTCCATGAGGACGCCAGTGATCAGCAGCTTCTTGCCCTGCAACAACATGAGAAGGTCCTTCCAGAGTTCGGGTTCAGTGACCCATGCCAAG
>DASVHT010000025.1:0-4289 GCA_036382455.1 Dermatophilaceae bacterium | reverse complement strand
CCCGCACGGACCCTGGCGGAGATGCGGCGCCAAGCCATGGCCCTGCAGGAGCTCGGCGCCCCACGTGTGCTCATCAAGGGCGGCCACCGCGAGGACGACAAGGAGGCCGTGGACCTGTTGCTGGACGTCGACGGCGAGACGTTGCTGCGGGCGCCAAGAGTCGACACCATCAACACCCACGGCACCGGCTGCACGCTGTCGTCGGCCCTCGCGGCACTGCGCCCCCAGCGCGACTCGTGGGTCGAGGCTGCAGCTGACGCCAAGAGCTGGCTCACCGCGGCGCTGGCCGCCGCTGATGTGCTCGAGGTCGGCCACGGCCACGGACCCGCCCACCACTTCCACGAGATCTGGAGTGACCAGCCACCAGCTCTGGAGTCACTGGGCGCCCGTCAAACGTGCACCAGGGGTCGTCTGCTCTTGCCCCACGCCCGGGCGGGGCAAGCTGAAGCGACTACTGCACGTCTGAGTGCAGACGGCCCAACGCCAACGCGATGCTGGCGGCGACGAAGGCCGCCAATGCTCCTCCGAGGAAGACCGTCTGCACCTGCACGACGCCTGCGGCGGACAGCGCGGCAGTGTCCTGCTGGTTGGGCAGTGCGGCGACCGCGGCGTAGTAACGGTGCAGCCCGATGCCGGTGAGCATCGCGAGCCCGACGACCATCCCCACCATGCGGGCCAGAACCACCAGCGAGCTGACGACGCCGTGCGCGTCGCCAGGCGCAGACTCGAGTGCCGCTGCGTTGACGGGTGTGAGCGCGAGTCCGAGGCCCAGGCCCACGAGAGCCAGGACGGGGGTCGCCGGCCATGACTGCAATGACGCGTGCCCCCACCCGGACATCACCAGGAGCCCGACCCCCGCCAGGGCCAGGCCACATGAGGCCACGAGGGCCGGGCCCAGCAGGCGTAGCAGCCACCCGCCGACGAAGGCGCCCATGGGAACGGCGAGCAGGAACCGCACGAGCACCAGCGCCGCGGTGGTCTGGGATCCGGTTACCGTCAGGCGCGCCAGGATCGGCACGTCCACGACGATGGCGACGAGCGCGACCCCGACCAGGACGCTGACCAGAAGCGCGAGAACGACCCTGGGACGGCCCTGCGTTGCCCCAGCGGTCAGGAGCCCACGAGGCACGAGGGGGTCTCCGGCGGTGCGGTGCCTCCAGATGTATCCCAGGAGCGCCAGGAGCCCGAGCGGCACAAGGGCCCGGCCCCAGGGCCCCACCACCTCACGCTGAGGATCGGCGGACGCGAACGTGAGGATGAGAGAGCCCAACGCGACCGCGATGCAGAAGGCCCCCAGCAGATCGACCCGGCGCAGCAAGGCATGGAGCGGCCGCCACGCGGCAGCCAGCGTCGCCATGAGCAGGGCGAGCGTGATGACGCCCAAGGGAGTGGCGAGGCGACCTGTGCCCGCAAAGGGGACGAACGGAATACCGAGCGTGACGTCGTCTGCCAGAGATGTCGGTGCCACCAACGTGAGCAGACCGACGCCCAGGGTCATCAGTCCCAGAACCGTTGGCAGCCAACGCGGTTGCGGCAGAACGGTGCGACCGCCGGCAAGTGACAGGACAAGGGCGATGAGAGTACCGAGCACGACGTTGAGCCAGAAGATGGCGCGCCAGTCAGCCACCGCGAGCACCGCCGCGCCGAGCAACGGACCGAGAACGCTGCCGAGCTCCTGGACGGCGCCCACCACGCCGAGTGGGGTTCCACGACGATCAGGTGGCCAGAGATCGGCGACGAGCGCCAGCGTAGCCGGCACGAGCCCGCCTCCCCCGATGCCCTGGAGGACCCTGCCGCCCACGAGCACCGGCAGCTCGACGGAGACCGCCGTGATGGCCGAGCCAACCACGAACAGAAGGAGACAGGAGATCAGGATCCGTTGGCGCGCAACGAGATCCGAGAGTCGGCCGATCAGCGGCAGGACGGCGATGTAACCCAGCAGGAAGCCCGAGATGATCGGCGTCGCCTGTTGCAGTGCGTCGATGCTGAGGCCGACGCCGGCCATCATGTCCGGCAGCGCGACGACGACGACATAGGTGTCCGCCGCGGCGAGCGCTACCGCGACGGATGCCGTCGCCAGCAGCGCCTCAGGGTTTGCTGATCTCAACCGGGGCGCCGTACCTGTCCAGCGTGAGGACGTAGGTGGATGTTGCAGTCGTCGAGGTCGCGTCCTTGAAGAACGGGCCGACCAGGGTCACGCTGCGCAGCTCGCCGCCCGGGTCGGTGATGCCATACGTGACGTCGAAGGTCTTGGCACCATCGCCGAAGTTCAGCAGCTTCACGATGTTGGCGCCAGGAATCTTGCCGGTAATGGTCCTGAGGACGTCGGCACCTGTTCGGGTGGCCTTCCCCTCCGTCAGGTTGGTTGTCGCCGTCATCAGCGACGTGATGCCACCCTCTTTTGCGAACAGGAGGGCGGGGTTGGGTGCGTTGTACGCCTTGGGGTCGGCCTCGGTGAACTGGGTCGTGAACGGCAGCTTCAGATAGAGCAACGAGTCGATCGCCACCACGTCGACCTTGGCCGCAAACCCGGCGATACGCGCATCCAGGGACCCCTTGAACGCCGGAGCGTGCGTGCCGGAGCCGTCGGCGCCCAGGACACCGTTGGCAGTGTCCGGGATGCCGCTGGAGCGAAGGGTGAGGTGCATCGAGGTCGCGGCGTCAGCCTTGGCCCTGGCCGCCGCGAGCCGCGCGGCCGCTGTGAGTCCTTTGGCCTCGACCGACCTGTCTGCGCTGCAGGCCGTCAGCGCGGCGGCAATCACCACGGCAACAGCCAGCGCTCGCGTTCCCCGGTGTCGCACCCGCATCTGTCGCAGTCGCATGGGGGCACGCTACCCGGCTACACGTCACTGCAAAGACGACCGGCTCAGCGCAGGACGAGGGCGTCGTCGGCCGGATCGCGGTCGACGACCACCGTGCCACCGTCGCGAACCCGACCGGCAAGCAGCGAACGCGCCAGAGGGTCGCCGATCTCGTGCTGCACCAGACGCCGCAAAGGCCTTGCCCCGTATGCCGGGTCGTAGCCGGTGACCGCAAGCCACTCACGCGCGGCCGGGGTCACATCGAGGGAGATCCGGCGCGACTCGAGCCGCCTGGCCATCCCGGCAACCTGGAGATCCACGATGCTGGCGAGGTCGTCTGTGGACAGTGGGTCGAAGATGACGACCTCGTCCAGGCGGTTGAGGAACTCCGGCTTGAACGTCGCGCGAACCGCGGCCATGACGGCCTCATGCTTGGCGTTCTCAGCCATCGTGGGGTCGATCAGGAAGTGCGAGCCGAGATTGGAGGTCATGACGAGGATGACGTTGCGGAAGTCGACGGTGCGACCCTGACCGTCGGTGAGGCGCCCGTCGTCCAGCAGCTGCAGCAGAACGTCAAACGTCTGTTCGTGAGCCTTCTCCACCTCATCGAGCAGCACCACGGAGTACGGGCGCCGGCGCACCGCCTCGGTGAGCTGACCGCCCTCCTCGTATCCGACATACCCCGGGGGCGCACCGATCAGGCGAGCCACCGCGTGCCGCTCGGAGTACTCGCTCATGTCGATGCGCACCATCGCGCGCTCGTCGTCGAAGAGGAAGTCGGCCAGGGACTTGGCCAGCTCGGTCTTGCCGACCCCGGTAGGGCCGAGAAAGAGGAAGGAGCCGGTTGGGCGATC
This sequence comes from Dermatophilaceae bacterium, assembly GCA_036382455.1. Classification (GTDB taxonomy): domain Bacteria; phylum Actinomycetota; class Actinomycetes; order Actinomycetales; family Dermatophilaceae; genus UBA4719. The sequence continues at coordinate 634 of DASVHT010000025.1, read as the reverse complement.
GGGGTCGGCGATGCCGGCACGGGTCCGCCGGACGGCGTCCGAGACCGCCCGCACCGCCGGGACCTGACCGATCAGGCGCTGGCCGATGAAGTCCTCCATGCGCAGCAGCTTGTCGGTCTCGCCCTCCAGCAGACGGCCGGAGGGGATCCCGGTCCAGGCGCTGATGACGTCGGCGATGTCGTCGGGGCCGACCTCCTCCTTGACCATCGGCCCCTCGCCTCCGGCTGTCGAGGTCGTCGCCTCGACGGCCTGAGCCTGGGCCAGATCCTTTTCGAGAGAGGGGATCTGGCCATACAGCAGCTTGGACGCGCCTGCCAGATCGCCGTCGCGCTGCATCCGCTCAGCCTGCCCACGAAGCTCGTCGATCTGTGCCTTGAGGTCGCCGACCCGGTTGAGCCCGGCCTTCTCCTGCTCCCAGCGCGCGGTGAGTGCGGCCAGCTGCTCGGCACGGTCGGCGAGGTCACGCCGCAACCGCTCGAGCCGTTCCCTGGATGCGTCGTCCGACTCGTGCTCCAGGGCGAGCTCCTCCATCTTGAGGCGGTCGACGGCGCGGCGGAGCTCGTCGATCTCGACCGGTGAGGAGTCGATCTCCATGCGCAGGCGGGAGGCGGCCTCGTCGATGAGGTCGATCGCC
>DASVHT010000024.1:0-2966 GCA_036382455.1 Dermatophilaceae bacterium | reverse complement strand
CGTACGAGGAGCTGGTGGAGGCCGAAGGGCGGCCGCGGCTGCGGATGTGGCTGGAGCGGCTGCAGACGGAGAACATGCTCGAGGCAGCGGTGGTCTACGGCTATTTCCCGTGCGTCGGCGAGGGCAAGGACCTGGTGGTGTTGGACGACGGCGGTCGGGAGCGCGGCCGGTTCTCCTTCCCACGGCAGTGGCGGGACCGGCGGCTGTGCCTGGCCGACTTCTTCCGGCCGCGGGAGTCGGGTGAGACGGACGTGGTGGCCTTCACGGTGGTGACCATGGGGGCGCGGATCAGCGAGATGACCGCGGACCTGTTCGCCCGCAACGCCTACCGGGACTACCTGGAGCTGCACGGGCTGTCGGTGCAGCTCACCGAGGCGCTGGCCGAGTACTGGCACAAGCGGGTCCGCGAGGAGCTCGCGGTGGCAGCGGACGACGCGGCGGACCTGGACGCGGTGTTCCGGCAGGGCTACCGCGGGTCCCGTTACTCCTTCGGCTATCCGGCCTGCCCGAACCTGGAGGATCAGGTCCAGGTGGTCGGGCTGCTGCGGCCGGAGCGGATCGGCGTGCGGCTGTCGGAGGGGTTCCAGCTGCATCCCGAGCAGTCCACGTCGGCCGCGATTGTGCACCACCCTGAGGCCAAGTACTTCAACGCCACGTGACGGCCGTCCAGCCGGCCGTTGGCGGTCCTGTGCCGGTGGGCCGTTCGACCGTACGCGCCGCCCTGTTCGACCTCGACGGCCTGCTGGTGGACTCCGAGCCGGTCTGGTCGGTGGCCGAGGCGGAGATCATGGCCTGGCTCGGCGGCTCGTGGAACGCGGGCGTCAAAGCCGCCTGCCTGGGTCGCCCGATCGAGGTCTCCTGTCGCGAGCTGGTTCGAATCGCCGGCTCCGACGTCGACCCGGCGGTGGTGCAGCGCCGGCTGCTGGCCCGGATGGTTGACCTGTTTCGCGCCGACCTACCCTGGCAGCCGGGCGCCCGCGAGCTACTGAGTGCTCTGTCGGCGCGCGGGGTGCCGCTGGCGCTGGTCTCCTCGTCGTACCGGGTGCTGGTAGACGCGGCGCTGGAGACGATCGGGGGGCACTGGTTCGCCACCACGGTGGCCGGTGACGAGGTGCAGCACGGTAAGCCACATCCCCAGCCGTATCTGACCGCGGCCCGTCGGCTGGGCGTCGAGCCCAGTGCGTGCGTCGTCTTCGAGGACTCGCCGACCGGGCTGGCGGCGGGGGAGGCGGCCGGCTGCTATTGCGTCGTGGTGCCCGACGTCGTACCGGTGGCCGACCGGCCGGGAAGGATGGTGTTGCCGTCGTTGGCGGGGCTTGAGATCGAGTCGCCAAGCGCGCCCGAAAGTGACGCAAATGTTGGTCTGCCTGGCTTCCATCTGGGGGTTAGAGCTGCTCCGCCTTGCCGGGAACGGCACCGGTAGTGGTCCAGACCGACGGGAGCTGGAGTGCTTAGCCCGCCCCGCTCCCCCAGGAATACAGCGGACTTGACCTGCCGCAGAGTCACACTGTTGTCACGATCTGGCACTGCCTTCGCCGGGGACCATAACAGTAGGTGACTGCGGTACGCTCGAACTGTATCGGGGCTCTCCGTAGCGTCTTGTGCCCACCTCGGACGAAGGCGGCAGTTGACATCATGTCTCGATGCGATCAGGCGTCCGGGGAACGTGTATTGGGCGGGAGCTTGTGAGCACAGTGGCAGCCTCCAACTTGAGTTCAGTTGTGCGGGCAGTCTGCTGGAGGTTCCCCGTCAGGCGGGGCGCGTTCTCTGTTGGCAGGCACGTGGTCACTGACTCGTGTATTTGACCGTGAGCGACGAGCTCTTATGATCCCAGGACGCACGAGAAGGCCCAAGGGAGACGCTTAATGGCAGCGGCACGGCAGATGCAAGACTTGGTCGCGGACGCAGAGCAGGTGGCTGACGTCGCCTCGGCAGGCTGGCAGCGACGGGTGAGCCCTCTTCTTCGCTACGGAATCACGCCTTACCTTGTCACCGCAGACTGCTTGGCCTTTCTGGCGGCAGTGACCGCTGTCAAAGCGACGTCAATCACACTGTGGACCTTGCTGCCGGTTATCTTGCTGTTCTACTCCAATGGTGGGCTCTTCCGATCGCGCTTGACCCTTTCCGCACTCGACGACCTTCCCAGTCTTCTGGGCCGTGCGTTCGCTGCGGCCGCGGTGGTCACCTGGCTAGGAGCGTTGGCATCACACCTCTATGTCAGCGAGATGCTCCGGTGTTCGGCTTTCTTTGCCGTCGCTGTGGTGATTGGTCGCGCGGGGCTTTACGGATTGGTACACCAAGCCCGGGCCCACCGCCTCGTGTCGCATCCCACCCTCATACTGGGTGCTGGTCGGGTCGGCGGCCAGGTAGCTGACTTTCTTGCGCAGCATCTGGAGTACGGCCTTAGGCCAGTCGGCTTCCTCGATGAGCACCCACTTCTTCGGCCGAGCGACTGCGACGTACCAGTCATCGGTAAGCCGGCGGATCTAGCTGCCGCGATCCAAAGGCATGGTGTCCAAGATGTCATCGTGGCCTTCAGCAACATTCGAGAGTCGGCGATGGTCGACGTCATCCGGACGTGCGACCGACTAGACTGCGAGATTTTCTTCGTGCCTAGGTTGTTTGAGCTTGGTTCGGCTCTGCGTGACTTGGACCATGTTTGGGGCGTACCGCTCGTTCGGATGAAGCGGGCGACGTTCCGCACCTTCTCATGGCGACTAAAGCGGGTGTTCGACGTTGCCTTAGCCTTAGCGTTGCTGGTGCTGCTGGCGCCGGTGTTGGCTCTTTGCGCGTTGGCTGTCCGGCTGGACTCAGGGCCTGGAGTGGTCTTCCGACAGGAGCGCGTCGGGCTTGACGGGAAGCCGTTTATGCTCCTCAAGTTCCGTTCGATGCGTCCGACCACCGAGGACGAATCCGCGACGAGGTGGTCAATCGCGCTGGATGACCGACTTGGGCCGGTAGGGCGA